>CAVDMD010000138.1:0-5537 GCA_963609975.1 bacterium
GAGAGAATTTAGACAACATACTTATAACTGTGGTGATAAATTAACTGCAGCAAGGTTAGTGATATATGAGGAGAATATGACAGCATGACAACAGACAGAATAAATACAGACAGTTACGGACGCTTTGATATCAGTGCAGCGGCTCTGCATATCATTGCAATGGCATTTATGCTTATGGACCATCTCTGGGCCACGCTGCTGCCTGCACAGGAATGGCTGACCTGCGTGGGGAGACTGGCTTTTCCGATATTCGCATTTATGATAGTAGAGGGATATTTTCATACTCACAGTGTCAAAAGGTATATGCTGAGACTGCTGCTGTTTGCGGTGCTGTCTGAAGTGCCGTTTGATCTGATGTACGGAGGAACATGGTTTTATCCGGTTCACCAGAATGTAATCTGGACGCTTCTTGCAGGTCTTTTAGGCATCAGGCTGATGGAAGCGGTAAGAGAAAAACAAAAAACATGGGTGTATCTGACAGTATCTGCCGCCGTTGTTATCACAGGCGCTGTACTTGGGACAGTATGTATGCTTGACTATTACGGAGCCGGCGTGCTGACGGTTTTTATTTTCTATTTTTTCAGAGAGAGAAAATGGTGGTGCCTGCCGGGACAGATTGCGGCGCTTTACTGGGTGAATGTGGAGCTGCTCAGCGGACTGATTTATCCTGTGAGGCTGTTTGGTATGGAATTTGAGATATGCCAGCAGGGGCTTGCATTGCTGGCTCTTGTTCCGATATGGCTGTACAGAGGAAGGCAGGGGTATCACAGCAAGCCGTTTCAGTATGTCTGCTATGCCTTTTATCCTGCTCATATGCTGATAATTGTGATGATTTTAAGCTTTGTGAACAGGTGATGCCATCAGCTCTGATCGCAGTAAATACATATACAGAAAGAGAGGAAAACTTATGACTGAGGAAATTAAATACAGCCAGATATATTTTGTGGATATAATAGTGGAGAACGACTGGGGATACCATCTTGAATCACTGTGGTACGGTTCTGATTCAAAGAATCTTGCCCTTATGATTATGGATGTTATGAAGTCGTGGTACGAGCCTAACAGGGAAGTGCTGGGACAGGGTATCAGAGATTTCCACGAGAAGCTTGAAAAGGCGGCAGACGGGGAGCATCCGGTGCCTGTTACATTCAGCGAGCTTGCAGGTGAAATGTTTCACGAAAACGGCCTTAAAATGACAATAGAGGTTACAAACAACCTTGATGAAATGTACGCATTTGTATTTAATGAATCGTTTGAAATTTTTGCAGTAAACGGGGAAAATCCCGAGGACTTTAACAGCGTTGCACAGTATATAGACTATCTTGAAAACACCTGCAAAGCCGATGAACCGATACTGCTTGCCCTGAAATCAAAAAACGAAAAAGATATAGCAGCTGCAATACATATGATAGATATTAAGTATGATTATTCAGGCCGTCATTATGTGCCTCAAAAGCCCAGAGAGTAGGGGATTTTACAGCCAATAATTTTCAGACAACTATACGAAGTTGCTGCGTTTTTTGTACTGCTTTTTTATAAATGACGATACTGTGTTTTGTTATGTTTTTTCGTCTTAAATTTAGATAAAATATTAACAAACCCATTGACAGTAAAGAGTTAAAATAGTATTATTGAATTGTAAAAAAAATTGGTTGTAAATTTAATTACACAGCCTAATAATTCATAAAATTTAGGAGGATTTAAAATGGCTAAGATTAAAACAGTTTTAGAATGCATCATGGAGAGAGAAAACAACCCTAAGATGATCGGTTCATATGTTAACTTAAAGACAAGAATGTCAGCTGGCGATGCTCACTATGCCGGTGAACTCGTAGAAGGCGCACATATCGTAACTGCATGGGGAGACGTTGGAACTGAACTTGCTATCAGACTTCACGGCGACGAATCATTATTCGTAGGTTATTCAGAAGTTAGATACACTGCTCCTGTATACGCAGGTGACTGGATGGAATATGGCGGATACATCGAAAAGGTTGGCAACACTTCATTTACTTGCAAATTCTTCGCTTACAAATGGATGAAGGATTCAAAAGATGCTGACGGTAACGTAATCAACGGATCAGGCGCAGAAATGGTTAACCCACCTGAACTTTGCGCATATGGTACTGGTACTCTTATGGTTAAAAAAGAATTACAGAGACCTGAATTTGCTGACCCTGACTTCGTAGCAGACGCTGCAGCATACAAAAAAGCAAACGCTTAATTCTATTCTATTAAACAAACCGATTTTCAAAGGGTTTCACAGGTGAAACCTACATAGATTAGTTTTTTACAGATGAGTATTTTTACTCATCTGTTTTTTGCAAAAAAACATCACCTGTTCAGGCGATGTTCTCTGTTAAGTCATTGAGCACATATTTTGTAATATTGCTGACATTTATTATTCCCACCATGTTCCCGTCTTTGATGACAGGGGCTTTTTTGATATGCTTTTTGCTGAGCCTGCTGCATACATCTGCAATATCATCATCTGCATTTACGGTTACTACCGCCTTTTTGCAGACTGCTTTTACCTTTGTATGAACAAGCTCCCTGAGTCTGCTGTCAAAATCTATGGTGATAAATGAATATATATTGACAAATGACGGACAGCTGTCGGACAGAAACCTTATAATGTCGCCGTCCGATATGAAACCGGCAAGTATGCCGCTGTCGTCTGTAACCGGCATACCGCTGACCTTTTTTTCGGATATGAGCTTCAGAGCATCAATCAGAGTAGCGTTTTCGTCTATTGTATATACATCCTTTTTCATAATTTCAAGCAGAGGACTTTGCGGCCTGTTATCTGCAATATAATCACAAAGGAGTCCGGAAACAGGTCTGTTTACTCTTTTGTAGAAGAAGTTTACAACAAGCCCTGTAGTGAGCGCTGCGATTACGGTGCCTTCTCTGGTGCCTATGATCTTAAAGTCAAAGAATATGAGAGAAAGTATCACCGCAGCTACCACATAGCATACATCAAGAACTATTTTTGTTCTGCCGAAATCGGTCCCGTATTTGTCCGATACGGCCTTGACTATGGCCTCGCCTGAGTTCATAATAACGTTTGCGGTTACAGAGAGGGAAATGCCAAAACCAAGAACTATCGTACCTGCGGCGACAAGTGCCAGCCTGACCGGATAAACCGGCGCGGGGATAAACGAAACCGACCACATTCCGAAATCCACAAATATACCAAAAAGCACCGAAAGTGGCACCTGCAGCAGCTGCACAGGTCTGAAATCCTTTCGCAGCACAATAATCTGGCCAAGAATAAGCACGCAGTTCCATATGATAAGCAGCAGCCCGAATGACAGTGACGGCAGCTTGTAGCTTACCACGTTTGCAATAGAGGATATGGGAGATACTCCAAGCTCTGCGTGCCTTGTCAGTGCAATGCCCTCTGCGGAGATAAACAGGCTTATTATAAACAGGGTGTATCGTTTGAATGTTTCTTTTAATGTCATTATAGTCCTTCTTTCATATTGATGTATATTCTGTCAAGATAAGTGTTCAGAAGCTTTTTTTCCTCGGCTGTAAAGCCGTTTAAGGCTTTGTATTCTATGGCGGCAAATTCCTGCCTGATTATTTCACACAGCGCTTTGCCGCGCGGCGTCAGAAATATGTGGTAGGATCTGCGGTTGCCGCTGTCTGTTTTTCGCTCCAGCAGGTTTTCTTTTTCCATACCGTTGAGAAGCACCGTAAGTGTGGCAGGTTCAATGCAGCAGCCGGCAGCTATGTCTTTTTGGACGGCTCCGTTGTGTTCTGCCAGATAATCAAGGACTTTGGGCTGTCCTGAAGTGAGTCCTGTGGATCTGATGGATGCAAAAAGCGCCTTGTGAAAAAGACTCTGGTTGGCCATCAGATAATAGTGAAGTGTGTTCATTGACATCTCCTTTGTTAGAAAACTAATAATTAGAATACTAACCATATGGTATCATATGACAGCCTGCACAGCAAGCTTATTTTTGAATTTCAGGCAAAACAGCAAAAAAGTTATTGAAAACAGGGGATGATTTTGATATACTGAGAAAAAATATTTACTGCCACCGGGTAGTCTGCTTCAGGGCATTCGTCTGCATATCGTTAGGTCTTAGAAGATATGCACTGCGGGTGTTTTTATTTTTTGGAGGAAATAAAAATTGAAAAATTTTAATAGGTTTGAAACGGCGCTATGGGCGGTTTCTGTGACGGTTGTGACGGCTTCGTTTGTCATAGGAGGGAATTTCAGAGTGCTTACGCTGATAGCATCACTGATAGGTGTGACCGCTCTCATATTTGTTGCAAAAGGAGATGTGACAGGGCAGGTGCTTACAGTGATATTCAGCGTGCTTTATTCGATAATTTCGTTTCAGTTCACCTACTACGGTGAGATGATTACATATATGTTTATGACGGCCCCTATAGCGGTAATATCTGTTTTTACATGGATAAGACACCCTGAGGAAAAAGGCAAAAGAGAGGTGAGCATAGCAAAGCTTGACCGTAAAAAAACAGTTGTACTGTGCATAGCTGCAGTAATAGTTACCGTTATATTCTATTTCATACTGAAATACTTCAACAACGCAAATCTGTTTTTCAGCACCATATCGATAACAACCAGCTTCCTTGCCTCGGCTCTGACAATGCTGCGAAGCAGCGCTTATGCTCTCGCCTACGGCGCCAACGATATAATTCTTATAGTCCTGTGGGTGATGGCAAGCTTTGAAAATACGGCATATCTGCCTATGGTTATGTGCTTTGTGATGTTTCTTGTCAATGATATGTACGGGTTTTACAGCTGGCAAAAAAGAAAAAAGCTTCAGGAGGAAAAACGTTTATGTTCAGAAAAATGAGAGGGTTCAGGCTGTGTTAAACAGCAATGAAAATCGTGTATATGACAGGCAGAGTAAAATTTTCTGAATAACTTTATAATATGGGGGATATCGCTTTGTGGATATTCCCGTTTTTTTTAAGGGTAAAATACGGGAATAAGGTGTATTAGTTTGCGGGAAACCGGTACATATATGACTATTACAGCAGATTACGCTAAAAGTTCTTGACAAAACCTTAGGGGGGGGGTATAATAGAGGTGTAAATTTTAATTCAAAAAACCTAAGCAAGGAGGGAAAAAATGAAAAAGTTATTGGCAATAGTCATAAGTATGGCTATGATAGTGGCAATGATGCCTGCAGGGGTGTTTGCGACTGATACTGAAAAAGTTGCGCCAGCCTATAGTTGGTATACCGATGGAAGTACAACTTATACATTAAGTGATGAAGCGGATTTACTCGGATTTGCAAATATCGTTAATGGTACAGCTGGCAGTGGAAAACTGAAACAGGATAATTTTAGCGGAAAAACGGTTACATTGGGAAACGATATTACTTTGGCAAGTGGGAACTGGACTCCGATTGGAGCTGGAACAAGAACAAGTACAACATACGAAATGAGCAGAGATTCTTTCAAGGGCACCTTTGACGGGAACAATAAAACGATAAATGGTCTTTCCATTACGAGCGGGAGCAATTACATCGGACTGTTTGCTGAACTGCGCG
>CAVDMD010000139.1:0-5499 GCA_963609975.1 bacterium
AAAACTTCGGTTTTTCAACGCCTGTATCGTCAGTCATGACTTTGCGATTGCCCTATATTCTATGTCATCATTAAATGCCTGCATACCAAAACTCTGCACTGTAATATATCATCAGAACTCATAGTTCCAATTGCAATCCGAACATATGTTTGTTATAATATGCTTGGTGCTACCCTAAACGGTAGGCGGTTAGCCCTCTTTACAGAGGGGCGCAACCTCTGATTACATAGACATCTGCTCACAGAAATCTTGAAAAGGAGGACTTTGCTTATGCTTACAACAGAGCTTTTTGTAGCCATTATCAGCTTATGCATTGCTTGCTTTGCTCTTGGTTATGCCATTGGCTCTAAGAGCAACAGCAAGGCACAAAAATAACCGCCCTGTCCTGACAAAACTCGGCGGTTATTTCTATAACTAACGATTATCGGGGCTAACCGTCTATCGGTAGCACCTTTTAATATTATACTATCATCTGTCTGTTTCTGTGTCAAACATTTCTTTGCACTATGCGTACTGGCTGTTATATAAATCGGCATAGAAGCCGCCCGCAGCAAGTAGCTCGCTGTGAGTTCCCTGCTCCACAATGTCGCCATGGTTCATTACAAGTATCTTGTCTGCATCTCTGATGGTTGACAGCCTGTGAGCAATTATGAAGCTGGTTCTTCCCTGCATCAGATTGCCCATTGCTTTCTGTATAAGCATTTCGGTTCTCGTATCTACAGAGCTTGTGGCTTCATCAAGTATCATTACAGGCGCATCCGAAAGTATCGCTCTTGCTATTGTAAGCAGCTGTTTTTCGCCCTGAGATATATTCTCCGCATCTTCATTTACAGGCGTGTCATAGCCTTTAGGCTGAGATCTGATAAAATGGTCTATATTGGCTGCTTTGGCTGCCGCTTTTACTTCTTCGTCTGAAGCATCCATTCTGCCGTATCTGATATTATCCATAATGCTGCCGCTGTAAAGCCATGTATCCTGCAGCACCATTCCGAACATTTTTCTTAAATCCTCTCTGGAATAGTCGGTAATATCGGTACCGTCTATATATATATGACCGCTGTTAAGCTCATAAAATCTCATAAGCAGTTTTACAATGGTTGTCTTGCCTGCTCCCGTAGGCCCTACAATCGCAACTCTCTGCCCCTGTTTTATCTCTGCCGAGAAATCCTTTATTATTATATTCTCCCGATTATATCCAAAGGATATATGATCAAAAGTCACATTTCCCCTGTGCCTGTCTATGTCAGGTTTTTTGAGAAGTGCGATATCTGTTTTTTCGGTTTCTTCCTCTTCATCTATAAATTCAAATACTCGCTCTGCCGCCGCCGCTGTTGACTGAAGCATATTGGCAACATTGGCAAGCTGGGCTATAGGCTGGTTGAAGTTTCTGATATACTGAATAAACGCCTGTATATCGCCTATTGACACTCTGCCGTTTATCGCAAATATTCCGCCCAGTATGCACACAAGCACATAGGCTATGTTTCCGAACAGGTTTGAAACAGGCTGCATAAGCCCCGACAGAAACTGTGATTTCCATGCTGATTCACACAGGTGCTCGTTTATCTCGTCAAAGGTTTCAATAGCGGCATCCTCACCGTTAAATGCTTTTACCACCTGCTGACCCGTGTACATTTCCTCAACATGGCCGTTGGCTTCTCCGAGGTATTTTTGCTGATCCTGGAAATACCCCTGTGTTTTTCTGACTACGGCTTTAATCAGAAGTGCCGACATAGGTATTACTATTACAGCCATCAGACTCATCCAGATATTTATTGACACCATCATTATCAGTATGCCTATTACAGTTGTGGCGCTGGTTATAATCTGGGTCATGGACTGGTTTAACGACTGGTTTACTGTTTCCACGTCGTTGGTTACCCTGCTTAATATCTCGCCATGTGTTTTGGTATCAAAATATTTAAGAGGCATTCTGTCCATTTTTTCTGAGATTTCTTTTCGGAGTCTGTAAGTTATTCTCTGCGATACTCCCGACATCACATACCCCTGCAGAAATGACAGCAGCGAGCCTGCCGCATATATTGCACATAAGAATACGATAATATCAAGAAGCGCATCAAAGTCTATGCCCGTTCCCGACATCAGCCCCTCTACAACCTTGTCTGTGGCTTTGCCCAGTATTTTGGGAGAAACTATTGTAAATACAGTGCTTCCTATTGCAAATATGAAAACTGCCGTTATCTGCCATTTGAAATCTTTTACATACTTCCAGAGCGCAAGCATTGTTCCCTTAAAGTTCTTGGCTTTTTCTCCGGGCATCATGCCTGCAGGTCCGCGTCCTGACCCTGCTCCGGGTCCTCTGCTCTGCTGTGCCATTTACATTTCCCCCTTTCCGCTGTCAAGCTGTGAACTTGCTATTTCTCTGTATATTTCACAGGTCTGCATAAGCTCGCTGTGAGTTCCCATGCCTGCTATCCGGCCTTCGTTTAATACAATAATCCTGTCGGCATCGGCTATAGTGCTTATTCTCTGAGCAACGACAAGCACAGTGCTTGATGCTGCTGATTTTTTGAGTTCCTTTCGCAGCGCCGCATCGGTTTTGAAGTCCAGTGCCGAAAAGCTGTCATCAAATATATATATCGGAGCTTTTTTGGCCAGCGCTCTTGCTATGGAAATCCGCTGTTTCTGGCCGCCCGATACATTGGTGCCTCCCTGCGCAACAGGCGCGCTGAAGCCCTCCTGTTTTTCCTCTATGAAATCCTCCGCCTGCGCGATTTTGGCCGCAAGCTTTACATTTTCAAGGCTTTTGTCCTCTGCACCATAGGCAATGTTACTCTGTATATCTCCCGAAAACAATATGCCCTTTTGCGGTACATATCCTATCATATCTCTGAGATCATGCTGCTTCATATCTCTGATATCAACACCGTCTATTGTGATGCTTCCTTCTGTTACATCAAAAAATCTCGGTATCAGATTTACAAGGGTTGTCTTGCCGCTGCCCGTAGAGCCTATAAAGGCTGTCATTTCACCGGGTTTTGCAACAAATGATATGTCGGACAGTACAGCCTCCTCCGCGTCTTTGTATCTGAAGCTTACGTGCTTAAACTCTACAACTCCGCGCCTGTCTCTGATTTCCTGTGTGTTTTCCCTGTCTGTTATTGATATTTCTTTTTTGAGAATTTCTCCTACTCTGCCCATTGATACTGCAGCTCTCGGCAGGAATATGAACATCATGGCTATAAACAGGAACGATATTATAATCTGCATGGCGTACTGTATAAACGCAAGCATACTGCCTATTTCAAGATTACCCGCATTGATATAGTGAGCGCCTGCCCACACGACAAGTATTGACGTCAGGTTCATTATCAGCATCATTACCGGCATCATCAGGGACATAGCTCTGTTTACAAACAGATTCAGCTTTGTAAGCTCTCTGTTGGCGTCATCAAATCTGTCTTCCTCATGCTTCTGAGTATTAAATGCCCTGATTA
The DNA here is from genome assembly GCA_963609975.1 of bacterium. Lineage (GTDB taxonomy): Bacteria > Bacillota > Clostridia > Peptostreptococcales > Anaerovoracaceae > UMGS973. The sequence goes on from CAVDMD010000139.1 coordinate 3,459, forward strand.
CCAGAATTCCTCTCAGTCTCTCGTTCATTACAAGATTGAGTTTATCGACTTTTTCCTGCACAACCTTGAATTTAGGAAGTGTGATGATGAACATAAATGCCATAAGGATCACTATTGCGCCAAATGCTATGCCGATAGTCCATGCCAGAGATACGCTTGTTCTCAAAGCCTTGATTATTGCGCCTATACCCATTACCGGTGCAAACAGTCCAAGTCTCATGGTCATTACCGAGGCCATCTGTATCTGCTGTATGTCATTGGTCGATCTTGTAATAAGGGAGGCTGTGGAGAAGTCCTCCATCTCCTCGTTTGCAAAATGCATTACCTTGCGGAATACGGCTTTTCTGATGTCCCTTGCAGATCCTGCCGCTGTTTTGGAGGCAAACAGGCTGACTCCTGTCGCGCACAAAACTATCGCAGCGGAAATCCCTATCATCAGTATTCCTATCCTGTAAATCTGCTTCATATCGCCGGCTATAATGCCGTCATCAATAATATCGGCCATATATCCCGGAAGTGCCAGTTCAAGCATTGCTTCGACAAAAAGCAGCACAACCGCCGCAAGTATATACGGTATATACGGCTTGAAATATTTCATTGTTTCTCTCAAAGCTATCTCTCCTCTCTAAATTTTTTTCTGATATTCCTGCTGATTCTCTCTTCAAGCATCGCCTCGTGAGCTTTGAGCTCTGTATCACCCGAAACTGCATTTACAAGGTTTTGCGCCATTTTCTGAAGAAGTATACGGCATATCTGTATTTCCTCTGCGGACATACCCTCCATCATAACTTTGTCGAGTTTTTCCCTCGCTTCTTCGTTTTTCTCATTTATTTTTTTCATTTTTTCCGTAGGATAAAGCTGGTATCCCCGCTTATCCTCAGGATTTGTTTTTCGCTCTACAAGCCCTGTATCCATCATTGTTTTCACTGTTCTTGCAACCGCGCCCTTGTCAATTCTCAAATTTTTTGCAATCTGCTCCTGCGATATTCCCGGTGATGCACATATCTCCATAAAATACGGCACAACTCTGCCGGGTATATTGTAGTCCATAAGCATTTTTGACATAAGCACCATACTGTATCTGTGAATTATTGAAAACTCTTTACCGAAGTCATCCATAATGTCCTCCTAAATTGGTTGTCTATGCAACTGTTGCTATGACAACTATTATATACACCCGCGCTGATAAGTCAATACCCTTTGCTGAGATTTCACCTAATCTTCATTTTGAAAAAATTCTTAATTTGCGCAATAAAAAAATCACTGAAAGCCTCAGTGATTTTTAAGTTGGTGCGCTTGAAGGGACTCGAACCCATACGATGTTACTCACTAAATCCTTAGTCTAGCGCGTCTGCCAGTTCCGCCACAAGCGCGTATCAAAGTACTGTACCAGTATACAACGAACCGGCAGATAAAGCAAGGTTTTTTTGTCATTTTACTGTAATTTTTTCACTCAAGTATGATATACTAATCTTATCATTATCTGCAGAATCAATCAGCAGAATAATTTGTACCTTAATTGGGAATATTAAATAAAAAGGAGCATCAGTCAAATGAAACAGTATATAAAAAACATTGAACATGAAACACCGTTAAAAATAGCCGATGAAATCGCATATCAGCCGGGGCAGGTTGTAAGCAAGACACTTGCGCAGAACAATCATCACAGCCTTACACTCTTTGCCTTTGAAAAAGACGAAGAAATAAGCACTCACAGCTCAGGCGGAGATGCCATGGTTATAGTTCTTGACGGTACAGGTAAAATCACAATAGACGGCAAAGAGCATATCCTGTCGGCAGGAGAGGCTATTGTAATGCCTGCAGGCAAGCCTCATGCCGTATATGCCGCAGAGCGCTTCAAAATGCTCCTTACAGTTATATTTCCGGAGGAGGCAGAGTAATTTGAACGTGTCAATCGAACGCAGCGGCTGTATCGGCTGCGGTATGTGTGAACAGATATGTCCTGAGGTTTTTCGTATGGCAGATGACGGACTTGCAGAAGTTTACAGACAGCCTGCAGAAGCCACAGAAGAAAAAGCCA
>CAVDMD010000140.1:0-5458 GCA_963609975.1 bacterium
ATTAATTATAATATACCGGTGATTGCAGAGGTTCAGAATTGGTTTGAATCATGTATTGCCAGAAATTATGCAAATCCGGTTGCAGACAGGCAGCTTATGCTTTTAAATGATGAAGTGTATCGCAGAAGAATTATACAGGCGCTTAATGACGTTGATATAGATATGTCAGGATGGCGGTATGATGAAGGTAATAATGAGCTTTATACACAGCGTATGATTGACGGAAAGCTTTATGAACTGAAGTTTGGTGATGAATCTGATGGTACTAAAAAAATGATAGCAGCATTGCCTGTGATTCTGCTGGCGCTTCAGGAAGGACGCCTCCTTATAATAGATGAGCTGGATGCAAAGCTGCATCCTAAACTGCTTCGTTATGTGATTTCACTTTTTAAAAATACAAAGATAAACAAAAAAGGAGCGCAGCTGCTGTTTACATCTCATGATATGACAACCATGAAGAATACAGTTTTCAGGCGTGATGAAATATGGTTTGCCGCAGAAAACAGAAACCACGAGAGTGAAATCTATTCGTTATATGAAATCCGAAGAGAGGATAATGAACGTGTAAACAGCACTGCGGCATACAATAAGCAGTATATGGAAGGTCGCTATGGTGCTGACCCGTATCTTACAAATATGCTGGCGGGAGGCGAATGGTAATGAGCCTGAAACCTCCGAAAAAAAGCGATATGAAAAAAGTGGATGAAGCCGAGAAGAGACAGGAATATCCTGATTTGCCCGGAGTATCATCTTATAGTAACAGAAGGTACAGAAACAGAGCCGCAGTATTTTGCAGCAATCAGAGATATCATAAACAGGCAGTACAGAGATAAAGTTCAGCTTGATATTATGGAGAGGGCGATAATACTCTAAGCCTTTTGGACAAAGCAGTAAATCGTGTCAGAAATAATCCGAATGGCTGCAAACATATCTGGATTGTTTATGATACAGATGACTTTCCGGCAGACCATATAAATAAAACCGGCGAGCTGTGCACCAAATTGTCTACGGACGAAACGATGTACCATGCTGTCTGGTCCAGTCAGTGTATAGAACTGTGGTTTCTGCTGCACTTTGAGTTCTTTCAGTCGAATCTGCACAGAAAAGAATACTGGCCAAAGCTTTCTGAAGGATTAAAAAGCATTGGTCAGGGTGAATATTCAAAGGGCAAATCGGATATGTTTCAGATCTTACTTCCCCTTATGGATTCTGCCATTGCAAATGCAGAGAGACTGGCTGTGCAAAACAAAGGTAAGACTCCCGCCGCTTCCGCTCCGGGAACAAAAATGCATGAGCTGATTAAACATTTAAGACCATATTTGAAGAGATAAAATAATCAGCATAAAAATGTAAACAACAGAAGTACTGTTATTTACAGGTGGATAAATTACTTGGTTAAGGCAAATTAAAAGAGAAGCTGTAATGGCTTCTCTTTAATATCTGTATCTGTAAGGCAATATATTCTCAAGTGATTTCATTAAGACTTCAAAATCCGCAGGAGTCAGTGCCTGAGGTCCGTCACACAGGGCTTCCTGAGGGTTTGTATGAACCTCTACCATAATACCGTCAGCGCCTGCTGCGGCTGCCGCAAGGCTCATGGGCGCCACAAGGCTTCGTTTGCCTGTTGCGTGGCTTGGGTCAATGAAAACCGGCAGGTGTGTCATTTCCTTTAGAAGCGGTATGGCTGAAATATCCAGAGTGTTCCTTGAGGCTGTCTCAAAGGTGCGGATTCCGCGTTCACAAAGTATTATGCGGGAATTTCCGCAGGACATAATGTATTCCGCACTCATCAAAAGGTCTGCAAGCGTGGCACAGTAGCCTCTTTTGAGCATAACCGGCCTGCCTGAGCCTCCAAGCTCTTTGAGAAGCTCGAAGTTCTGCATATTGCGAGAACCTACCTGCAGTATGTCAGCCTCTGCAAGTATCGGAAGCTGACGGGGATCCGTAACCTCTGTTATTACAGGTACGCTGTGTTTTTGCTGTTCCTTTATCAGATAATTTATCCCTTCATCACCTAACCCCTGAAATGAATATGGCGATGAACGGGGTTTGAATATGCCGCCTCTTAGTATGTGTGCGCCGCTTTGTATGACTTTGTCTGCAATATCTGCGAGCATTTTTTCGGATTCCACAGTGCAGGGACCGGCAATAACAGTGAAGCTGCCGCCTCCGACAGTAACACCGCCGACATTAAAGCTCGTGTCCTCAGGATGAGCGTTTCTGTCTGCAAGCCTGTAGGGAGCGGTTATTCTCTGCACCCTGTCAACTATGTCAGATGAACTGACTGCACTTGTGTCCAAAGACCATGTGTCGCCGCTTAGAACAAGGACATTGCCGGTCTGCTTCACGGATATATTTTTACCGGCAAGCAGAGATATTAAATCTGCTGTTTTTTCCGGAGCTGAATTTTTCTTTAGAATAATAAGCATTATTATCTCCAATCATTGTAAATCATATAAATTTTAGCATAGGGACAGATATTTGTAAACAGATGGCGCTTAACAAAACCGCCTCCGGCAGCAGGGCGCAGAGGCGGTTTGTAAACAGGATTTGAGTATGTATCAGTGCTTGTCAGGTTTGATTTCATCGGCAAGTATAGATATTTTTTCGTCAAGCGAATATGCGAAATGTGATACATCGGCAATTCTGCTTGAGGCTTCACGCTGAGTTTTTTTAATCTGGTATTTGATGCTCTCGTGCTCGGAGCGCATAAGCTGCATATCGGAAAGCATATCGTCAATAGCTTCTGTGTTGAGCCTTACTTTGTCTGCCAGCTGATTGTGTGAAACCGTAAGCAGATGTATGTCGTGTCTGACATATTCAAACTGCTGATATGTGTATGCCTTGAACTCTTCAAGGGAGTCACTGAGTTTTTCGCTGAGCACATAAAGACTTGCGATGTCTTTTTTGTTGCCGGCTACATCGGTTTCAAGCTTGTCAACCTTGCCCCTCAATTCAGCCACATCTTTTTTGAGTTCGGACACTTCGACTTTGAGGGCAGCGACATCTTCTTTGAGTTCGGCTACGTCAGCTTTTATCCCACCAAGCTCAGCCTTTACCTCCGAAAAGTTTGTACGCATTTCCTGCATAAAGCTAACGATCTCTTTGCTTAAATCCTGATTTGACATATGTGTTACCTCCTTTTGAACTATATATACTTTAAGTATATATAGTATAACTTATAATATACACAAATGCAACAGCCCAAATACGCTTTAATTTTTACAAGCCCTGCAAAGATATGTATAAGCATTATATTTCTTGATTTAGCAGGGGGCGGCTAGTATAATAGATAAGACAGCATTAAAGAGGATATAATATATGATAAAAGACGGAATTTTGAATATAAACAAGCCCGCAGACTGGACAAGCCACGATGCAGTCAAGCTGCTGAGGCGAATTACAGGTCAGAAGCGTATCGGGCATACGGGGACACTGGACCCTATGGCTACGGGAGTTCTTCCGGTTTGCTTTGGTCCTGCCACAAGAATTATGGAATATCTTGACCTTGACTTCAAGAAATACAGATGCAGCCTCAGGCTCGGTATTGAAACAGACACTCTTGATATATGGGGAGAAACCATTAAAGAGAGCAGTTTTGATAAGGTTACCGAGCAGGATATTTATAAGGCCTTTGAGGAATTTGACGGGAATATAAGTCAGATACCGCCCAAGTATTCAGCTATCAAGGTTGCAGGCAGGAAGCTTTATGACTATGCAAGAGCTGGCGAAGAGGTTGAAATCAAACCGAGGAATGTATATATAGATGAGCTTGAAATCGAGGAAATAAATTTTGAGGCAGGAGAGATAACCTTTACGGTTGTATGCTCCAAAGGCACATATATCAGATCGATATGCAGAGATGTCGGACTGGCCTTGGGCTGCGGCGCTGCCATGTGCGGTCTCAAAAGGCTTGCAAGCGGTGTTTTTTCGGTTGAGGAGGCTGTGGATCTTGAAACCCTGAGAGATGCGACGGTTGAGGACATCGAAAAGCTGCTGTATCCGCCGGATTATCCGCTGGTTCATTTCGGACAGGGCACGGTGGACAGGCATGGCGCCGGATGGTTTGTAAACGGCGGCTGGCTTGAACTGCGCAGAGTGAAAATCGAGAAACGTCCGGAGTTTGAGAAAAAAGACAGAGAAATCAAAATACCGGTTAAGGATATTTACCGCAGAATGTATAATATATATGAAAAAGAAAACAGAAATTTTTTAGGAACAGCATATTATGATGAAGAAAAAAAGATGCTGGTACCGGATAAAATATTTCAGAGGTAGTGTTTAATGAAAATATTCAACAGTTTGGAAGAAATCAGAGGAATAAGCCCTACGGCAATTGCGCTGGGCAATTTTGACGGAGTGCACAAAGGCCACAGACACCTTATAACTGCTGCGGTCAGAAAAGCGCAGGAAACAGGAGTCAAAAGCGCGGTGTTTACATTTTCAAATCACCCCAGAAATCTTCTGGCGGGGCGCACCATAGTTAAAAATATCCTCTACAAAGGAGAAAAAGAAAGAATAATCGAAAGCCTCGGTGTGGATTATCTTTTTAATATAGAGTTTACATGGGATATATGCAATATGAAGCCGGAGGATTTCATAGAGGAGCTGCTGGTGGATAAATTCCGCATGAAATATGCCTTCTGCGGCTTTAACTACAGCTTTGGCGCCAAGGCAGAGGGCAATCCCGATCTGCTCAAAAAAACAGGCAGAGAAAAAGGCTTTGAAGTTAATATGATGGAGCCTTTTGAAATAGGGGGCAACCTCGTCAGCAGCACATTCATACGAAGCCTCATAGAAACAGGGCAGGTTGATAAATGCCGCAAGTACATGGGGGAATATTACGAGATAAGCGGTGAGGTTGTGGTAGGCAACAGGCTGGGCAGAACCATAGGCTTTCCCACATCAAACCTTGTCATAGACGAGAGCATGGTTACCCCTCCCAACGGTGTGTATATAACGTACTGCGTATACAACGGCGTTAAATATCCGTCTGTTACAAATGTTGGGGTCAAGCCGACAATAGGCGAGTACAAAAAGAACGTGGAGACTCACATATTCAACTTTAACAAGGAGCTTTACGGCAAGGAGATACTGGTGCAGTTTATTAAGAAAACCAGAGATGAGAGGAAGTTCAAAAGCGTTGAGGAGCTCAGCAGCCAGATAAAAAAAGACTGTGAGAAAGCAAAGGCGTATCATAAGATAGAGGACTGACGGGAATGTAAAGAGATAGAGACGATAAGGGATGCCGGAGCAGGCAATTCACTGTATTAAGGTAGGGTGCCTGTTTTATATATTACATTAATGAGAAAAAAGAGTATTTATATCTTGACGGGGGGCAATAAATGATATACTCCAAGTGTATACAATATTCAGTAAAGAGGAAAGGAAGAAGAAAATGAAAAACAAAATTTTTGCAGTCATTCTGACGGTATGTATGATAATGACTATGATACCG
>CAVDMD010000141.1:0-5429 GCA_963609975.1 bacterium
TTAGATTTTAACCTAATGCGACAGCCCCTTTTCAGTATATCGGGCTTATGCCGGACCCATGACTGTTTTTTCAAAATCCGATGCAGGATGTTTGCACAAAGGACATATAAAATCATCAGGAAGCTTCTCGCCTGCATATTCGTAACCGCAGACCATGCAGCGCCAGATTGTCTGACCGTCACCTGTTTTTGCTGCAGTCTGAGGCTTTGGCTTAATGCTGTTCTGATAATATTCATATGTCACAGAGGGGTTTTCGCTCAATACTTCCATATCTGTGATTTCGCCGATGAACATTGTGTGTGAGCCTAAATCCGTTTTTTCGCTTACCCGTACTGAAATATAGGCGTTTGTTCCCTCCGTGATATAGTAAATACCGTTATTGCCGCGCCTGCATTTATCATAGCCGGCAAATTTATCTGTATCGCGACCTGACTGAAATCCAAAATGCTTAAACAAATCAAAAGCAGCACTCTGATCCAGTACAGAGACTGTAAATTCTCCGGTTCTTTCAATTATGTCGTGTGTATAATTTGCCTTGTTCACGCAGATACTCAGGCGTTCGGGGTCTGAAGCGGCCTGTATTGCAGTATTGATAATACATCCGTTATCCTTATCCGCTTCTCTGGCAGTCAGGACAAACAGCCCGTAACTCAGTTTGTACATTGCTTTTCTGTTCATTTCAATTTCTCCTTTTCTTTACATAAGATAATTTTTTTAATATAATCAGCACCATCTGTTTTATATCAGTCCTGTTTTTCGGCAAAGTATGAAATAACCTGTACTTTTTCTCTGCCTATCTGCCTTGCAAAATCTTTTTTTCTTCCGCGAGGGGAGCCGAAATTGTTTTTTTCTATAAATTTTATTCCTGCCATTGCAAGGCTGCTGTATATTCTTTTGATGTTCATTTTTTTCGGGTCGAAGTCTGTATGGTCTTTCTTGAATTCCTCAAGGCTGTTGGGAGCGGCTGTGTAGTCTATAAGGACGCCGATGAGATTGCCCTTTGGCTTCAGGAAACGGCTTACAGCATTAAACGCACTTTCGTTGTATGTAAAAATGTGATTATTGCTTGAAAAATCGTCTATATACAGATCCAGAAATGAATGTTTCAGCGGAAGTCTGTTTATATCTCCTGCAATAAACATTATTTTTTTGTCGGCGTCACTGAGATATTCCTTGAGCTTGCTGATTTTTTGAACCGATATGTCAACAAGTATATACAGCGCATTCTCCGGCAGACCGTTGATATGCTTAATCAGGAAATTGTAAGAGAAAGGCCCGTCCATTATATATTTGAAATCTTTTTTCTGGAGATGAATCTGCTGGTACATCCGGAGCTGAGCCTTGTCCATCAGGTTTCTGTAGCATGGGGAAAAACTGTCTGTCACTGCAAGTATTGAATTTATATTTTCAAATATTTTGAAAGGGGTTTCCTTTTGATGCTCTTTACACAGAAGCACACCGTCCGAAACAGATGCCTCATACCCGCATTCACAGTTTAACTCTGCAGATCTGATACCGTCTTTGTCAAGAACGGCATTGCTTATGGCAAACTCTCCGGAACATTCGGGGCAGCGCAGAATATTCAAAGCTTCCAAAGGCATAGTAATGTTATCTTCCTGTTCATGTATGAGACATATGTCGTTGTATTTTTTTATTTCTTCCGCCAGCTGCGCTCTGGCAGCTTCGAGATTTTTTGATTCATTATCAAGCTGAATCATTTTTGCCTCAAGGTTTGATATGATCATACTGACAATTTCAGGATCTTTTAAGGAAGCCGAATACTCATAGCATGACATCATCTCTATTTCCTCAAGAGTGAACTTGAGGTTTTTGTATTTAATGATTTTTTCCATCTGCTCCATACAGGTACGATCGAATATATACTGACCGTTTTCAAGTTTTGGAGTAAGCAGTGCCTTGTCAATATAGAATCTGACGGCGCTTGGTTTTAATCCGTATTTTTTTGCAAAAGTCCCTGTTTTCATCTAAATCACCTTCCCTCGTATACATTATACATATATATATAATGTGTTCAATATGTAAAGCCGGTTTATCTTTTTGAACAAAAAAGCGAATATCTAAAGTATGTTGCCGTTATGTATTTTTTGGCTATTGAAGTCAACAGCACTTGAAATTATAAAATGATTATGCAATTTATAATTTCATGTTTATAAAAGGAGGATTTGCAGATGAATAGTATCACACAAATCGAAAAAAACGGTCTGTTTGAATTATCTCAGGAAGCAAGAGAAGCTCTTGCCGACTCGAAATATTTCAATGACGACCTGTCTCCATCAACGATTGCCGAGAGAACGTGGACTACATATACCATAACAATGCTATGGGTTGGAATGTCAATATGTATCCCGTCTCTGGCGCTTGCCTCAGGGCTTATCGGGATGGGCGTATCACCATGGCTGTCGGTATTAAACGTAGCGCTGGGCAACCTTATTGTTTTAATACCTATTCAGCTCAATTCAACTATCGGTACCAAATATGGCATACCGTTTCCGCTGTTTGCAAGACTGACCTTCGGAATGAAGGGTGCGCATCTGCCTTCGCTGCTGAGGGCCTTTACAGCTATGGGCTGGTGTTCTGTGCAGTCATGGGTAGGCGGCGGAGCCTTTGCAGCCATCATAGGATGTTTTGTACCTAAATTCTTAGATTCAAGCTGGACCATCGGTCTTCCGTCATGGGGCGGAATACAGACTGCTTCGGCAGGAACTTTCATCGGATTTATTCTGTTTATGGCTCTTACTGCATGGGTTGCGTACAACGGACTTGAAAACATCAAGTGGGTGCAGAACATTGGAGGTCCCATACTTATTGCAGTAATGATCGGTCTTCTTATCTGGTCATATTCCTATGCCCATAATGCCTCCGGCATAGGTTTCTGGGAAGTAATGAAACAGTCAAATGATATGGCCCTTATTAAAGAGCAGGGCGGTTTCACTCTTGTATATCTGACAGGTCTTATGGGTAATATTGCTTTCTGGGCAACAATCGCTCTGAATATACCTGACTTCTCAAGATATGCAAAGAGCAACGGTTCACAGTTCTGGGGACAGATGCTGGGTATGCCTGTTCCAATGGCGTTCTGTGCATTTGTAGGGGCATACTTCGCCCAGGCAACCAAGCTTGTTGACGGCGTTGCGTCATTTGACCCGACTACGGTATTCTATTATCTTGATAACAAAATAGTTATATTCGTTGCGGCAATCGGCGTAATCATGGCGACAATTACAACCTGCTGCGCTGCCAATGTTGTAGCACCTGCAAACGGACTTTCAAACGTATACCCTAAGAAGATAAGCTACAGAGGCGGGGTTATCATTACCTGCCTGATGGCATTCTTTGTTCTGCAGGCATGGTGGATATACGGTTCAGGTTCGGCATACTTCACATGGATGAATGCGTATGGTACTATACTGTCGCCGGTGGCTGCCATCCTTGTAGCTGACTACTGGATAGTCAAGAAACAGAGAATAGATATTAAATCTCTGTTTATTGAAGACGGCAGATACTCCTACAGCAACGGTCTGAACTGGGCTGCAATAATTTCATGGTTTGTAGCGTTTATACTTCCGCTGCTGCTGTACTTCGGAGTTGATAATGCTTTCTTCACAGCTATCAATTCGATTAACTACATATGGTCATTCGCAGTAGGTTTCATAGTTTACATAATTCTGATGAAAACAGGCCTTGCAGGCAAATCATATGTAAGTGAAAAAGAATATGCGGCAATGACAAAAATCGAATAAAAGGTAAAGTACAGTTTGCCTTTTCTGAAAATTTGCTGTTGCAATCAATATAACTTGATAATGTAAATTAAAATTATAAATTATAACATTTGTTTAAGGCTTGTGAATAAGTAGACTGCAAATATACAAAAAGCATTAAACAGCGAAAATACTCTCCAAGGCCCGGAGGGTATTTTTGTGTGTTGCGGCGATAATAAAACTTATACTAAAAACGCCCGCAGATTTTGCAGGCGCCTATAAAAAACCGTCATAAAAACCTTTGACAGCGCCTGCCGATACGCCCTAAAAGTCCGGCGATTTGGCGGCTTCACGCAGCTTTTTGATATCTGTAATTTCAATACAGCCTTTGCTTTTGCTGATCAGGTTTTTATCACTGAGTTTTTTGAGAGTTTTCGTTATGCATTCACGGCTGGTTCCGACATGACGCGCAATATGCTCGTGGGTAAGACGAATCTGAGCTTTGCTGTAGTGATCGTACTCCGACACAAGGAAATTTGCCAGCCGCTGTTCCAATCCGTAAAAAAGGTGCCTCCGGAATGAATCCATGACGGAGGAAAACCGCTCGGCTATCAGCTCATATGCAAAGCAGCGAAAATAAATGTTGTCTTTCATCAGCCTCTCCATGATTGACATATTTATGACAAGAACCTTGCTGTGGCAATCAGCGGTCAGAAACACCTGAAATGAGATCTGCTTAAACAGACTCAGTGCAGAGAAAACACAGATGCTCTGGTTACGAAGCGAAAACAGCGTAATCTCCCGACCGTCCTGCGACAGTAAAAATGCACGGATTTTACCATCGATCAGAAGCATAAGACCAAAGTCCTCGTCTGCTTTTGAATGAAGAAAATATGAATCCTTATCAAAAAAACGGACATATGCGTTGTCGCAAAGCAGATTCTTCTCTGTTTCGGTTAAATTATCCCAAAACGGCAGGGTGTGTAGATATTCTGTTAATCTGTTCATAGAACTTTCTCCTTTCGATGCTGTTTCATTGTAACATAACTTTGTCCGTTTGCACAGTGACTGCGGCACATACAGTCTGTAAGAAAAACACTGCCGAAAGTATACCGGGCATCGTATAATAAAAAGGCATTATTTCACAGGTTGTATAATGTGATATTTTCGCTCAGGGAGCCTGAATGCCAAGGTATGAAATAAGCAGGAAACCGGCAGAATGCTTGTTTCTTTGCATGGCAGCTGTATGACCAAAGATAAGATTGCAAAAAGGGGATTGTTTATAGCCGGAGAGGTATTGTGCCTGACAATTATCATAAAAAATGCTGTCAGTCTGAAAGTGCCGCTTTTGATATAGCGCCGGTGGTCGTACAGTCAGGCTCCATGAGTGTAAAAGTAAGCTTTTATAATACGATTACACCGGTGATGCCGTATGCCGGAAGTAAATATTCCAAACAATGCAGGACATATGGGATTGTATGAATATATAGATTTACAGGGAGATAAACCATTGAGAGTGACAAGAATAATACTAAGTATACTGATATGCTTTTGCATGGCATCAGTTTTTCCAATCACAGCCTTTGCAGCAGATACAGGCAAAGCAATACAGCTTGGCACAGGCGGGATTAGCGACTCGACAGAAGTAATCGACAATAACAAATCCGTCAGCTACATCTATTTCGGTGTGAACAGCGGAAACAGCAATAC
>CAVDMD010000142.1:0-5417 GCA_963609975.1 bacterium
AGATATGAACAAAACAAGAGAAACAGGCAGTATGGTGCTGGCGGAAGAATATATGTGAACAAACAGGCGCAGCTTTTGGGAAATACCTGAAGCTGCGCATTTATATTACTTGTATCCGGTGTTTGATTACTCTGATTTTTGTACGGTTTGCTTATGGATTGACTTGAAAATTCCCGGTGAGCACTATGCCTTGCCGGGTATTGCAGGTTTTACATATACTGTCCTGTTGTTTGTGAATATAACCATGCCGGGTTTGGCGCCGCCTGGTTTTTTGACATATTTAACAGGCACATAATCCACCGGCACCTGTTCAGAATTTCTTGCCTTGCTGTGGTATGCCGCAATAGCTGCCGCCTCAAATATGGTCTTTTCGTCCATCTCTTTTCCCTCGGTGAATACGATGACATGAGAACCGGGAATGTCCTTGGTGTGAAGCCACAGATCTGTTTTGCCGGCAAGCTTTAATGTCAGAGTATCGTTTTCCGTATTATTTCGCCCTACAAGGATTCTGAAGCCTTCTGAGGATATATATTCGACAGGAGAAGGCTTCTGTTTTTTCTGTACAGGATTGTTTTTTCTGCGTTTCAGATAACCCTCGGCTGTAAGCTCTGTGCGCAGGGCTTCTATTGTATCTGCGCTGTCGGCATTCTCGATGTATGAAAGCACTGATTCAAGGTACTGTATATCCCTGTCGTTTTCTTCTATCTGCAGAGCTTTTTCTCTGACGGCGGTTTTTGACTTGCCGTATTTTTTGAAATACATCTGTGCATTTTTTGACGGTGAATATCTGACATCAAGAGGTATGGTTACAGTGGTGCCGTTATAGTAATTGTCTACGGTAACACTTCTGTCACCTGTCCTGCACCTGTGCAGATTTGCAGTCAGCAGCTCACCGTAAAGCCTCAGATCTTCGGAATTTTCGGCTTTGAGCAGATCCTCTGACAGCCTCTGCTTCTTGAGGTAAAGTTTTTTGAGCTTCTGTTCGATAGCCTTCAGAAGATCGTTTCCTTTCTGTCTGATTCTGTTTGAAGATGCCCTGTGAGAATAGTAATATTCTGCGGCTTCGCTTACTGTACTGAAATTCACCTTATCGAGGTTGTTTTCACAGGCTCTGAGAGGAAATGCCGAAAACTCCATCGGAGAGCCGTCCTCTTTGAGGTATACACAAGGCATGAAACTGCCTGATTCAAGCCGCTGTCTTATGTTTTCAAGGTTTTCGTATACATTGCCCTCAAGCTCATCGGCAATTGAGGGACTGATGCCGCCTATGCAGTCAAGCAGCCGTCTGCCCTCGAATGATGCGATATTTTCTGCTGTAACCTCTCTGAAAGGAATTTTGTCCTGCAGAGGCGGGTAGTGGTATGTCATGCCCGGAAGCAGCTGCCTTACTCTGCTGGTATCAATCGAAATTCTTTTGATGCTGTCGATTATTTTGCCGCTGCTCTCGTCTACAAGCGATATATTGCTGTGCTTGCCCATAATCTCGATAACCAGTTTTTTGTTCACGTTAAAACCAAGCTCATCCATGGTTTCGATGTATATTTCGGCTATTCTTTCGGAGCCGACCTGTTTTACATTTGTGATTCTGCCGCTTTGCAGGTGTTTTCGCAGCAGCATACAGAAAGCCGACGGGTTTGCGGGGTTGCTGAAGCTTTCGGATGACAGGTACAGCCCTGCGTGATTTCCCGAAGAAGACATATAAAGCTTCAGCTTGCCTGATTTTGAATGTATGTTAAGTACCAGCTCCTCTGCTTCCGGCTGGTATACCTTTTCGATTTTTCCACCCTGCAGCATATGATTGAGCTCATAAGTTACTGCTGCAGTCATTATTCCGTCAAATGCCATTGATAAATCTCCTGTCCTGTGTGATACAGATATTGTACCACATGAGAGTATTTATGTGATATAATAATTTAGTTATCATTAATTAAAAGATACGGAGGACGATTGAATGATAAAAAGCATGACAGGCTTTGGCAGAGGAGAATACTCTGACGGCAAGAGAAACATAACAGTTGAGATAAGAACTGTAAATCACAGGTACAGCGATATTTCGGTAAGAATGCCGAGAAGATACACGTTTGCCGAAGAGAAGATAAAAGCGGCAATCAAAGAAACCGTAAACAGAGGCAAGATGGATGTTTCCGTAATAGTCGAAAACCTGACGGAGGATGATGTTACAGTCAAGCTCAATCTGCCGGTTGCAAAGCAGTATTATGACAATCTCAGACAGCTGGGCAGTGAATTTAATGTGACAGGTGACATATCGCTTCAGTTCCTTTCGACGCTTCCCGATGTAATGAAGGCGACGCCCGATGTAGAGGATGAGGACAAAGTAGCAGCCTCCCTTATAGTTCCGGTTAAGACGGCGGTTGAGAATCTGGACAGGATGAGATGCACAGAGGGAGAGAAGCTTGCAGAGGATCTGGTGATGAGAGGCCGCCTCATAGCGGACATGGTTTCCGAAATAGAAAAATATGCTCCGCAGGTTGCCGAAAACTACACTGCAAGACTCAAAGAAAAAATAACCGACCTTATAGGCAGCTCTGCATCGTTTCCCGAGGACAGAATCCTTGCGGAGGCCGCCATATTTGCGGACAAGAGCAATATCACAGAGGAAATAGTAAGACTGAAAAGTCATCTCAGACAGCTTGAAAACATAATTTCGGGAAACAAAGGCGAGGCGGTAGGCAAGAAACTGGATTTTCTGGTGCAGGAAATGAACAGAGAGGCCAACACCATAGGCTCAAAAGCCAATTTCCTTGATATAACCAATACGGTGCTTGACATCAAGAGCGAAATCGAAAAAATCAGAGAACAGGTGCAGAACATAGAATAATGCTTAGATTTAATGACAACAACGAAGTGATACAGGAGCAGGAATACAGAGCTGTTCTTGTGGGACTTGAACTTAATGAGGATATATCATATTCGATGGAGGAGCTTGCAGGACTTGCCCGGGCCGCAGATGTCGAGGTTGCAGGCGAGATGATTCAGCGCCTCGAAAGACCTAACAAGGCTACCCTGATAGGCAGCGGCAAGGTTGATGAGCTGGCGCTTATGTGCGAGAATATGGAGATTGATACCGTCATATTCAATGATGAGCTTTCGGGTATGCAGCTTAGAAATCTTGAAGAGGCTCTGGGAGTGCGTGTAATCGACAGAACCATACTTATACTCGATATATTTGCAGACCGTGCTCTTTCTAAAGAGGGCAGGCTTCAGGTGGAGTATGCCCAGCTTGCATACAGGCTTCCGCGGCTGACAGGCTTTGGCAAATCCCTGTCAAGGCAGGCAGGCGGCATAGGCACCAGAGGCCCCGGAGAGAAAAAACTCGAAACAGACAGAAGACATATACAAAAAAGAATGGATGACATACGTGCGGAGCTCAAAAAAGCCGGGACAGTAAGAGCCACGCAGCGCGGCAGACGTGAAAAAAACAGCATACCTGTGGTTGCGCTGGTGGGATATACAAACTCCGGCAAATCGGCGCTTATGAACAGACTGCTCGGCGAGGCGGACAGAGAGGACAAATCCGTACTTGAAAAAGATATGCTGTTTGCAACCCTTGATACTTCACACCGCAAAATATCCTTTGATACGAATCAGGAATTCATACTTATAGATACAGTCGGTTTTGTAAGCAGACTGCCGCATTCGCTTGTAGAGGCGTTCAAATCGACACTTGAAGAAGTGAAGTTTGCGGATCTGCTGATTCACGTTGTGGACAGTTCGTATGAGGCCTGTGATTTTCACATTGAGGTGACGGAGCAGGTATTAAAGGAGATAGGCGCGGGCGACAAAGAAAAAATAATAGCGTACAACAAATGTGATATAGCAGAGGCAGAGCCTGTATGCGGTGAAGACTGCGACTGGCTGTGGATTTCGGCAAAGCGCGGAGATAATACAGACAGGCTTGCGGAGCTTATAAAGAATAAGATATTTTCAGACAGAGTGAGAACCAGACTTCTGATACCTTTTGACAGAGGAGATGTGGTTTCTTATCTGTGCGGCAGAGCAACCGTTTTTTCGATGGATTATACCGGAGAGGGAACTGTGCTTGACGCTGAGATGTCAAAAGAGGATTACGGCAGGTACAAAAAATATGATACTTTATAAGACGGTGGGAAAGCCGGCGCAGGCTGAGCAGATTATCGAGAAATCAAGATTCATAACTCATGTCAGACCTGCGGCGACCAGAGAGGAAGCCGACAGCTTCTTTGCTGAAATCAAAAAACAATACAAAGATGCGACGCACAATGTCCCGGCCATGGTGATAGGCGACAAATTTCAGATACAGTGGGCAAGCGATGACGGAGAGCCTCAGGGCACATCAGGCGCCCCTGTCGTTCAGATGCTTGTTAATGAAGGCATTACCAATGTGGCTGTCGTGGTGACAAGATATTTTGGCGGGATCAAGCTTGGGACGGGTGGACTTGTCAGAGCATATACTTCAAGCGCCAGACTCGGAATCGATGCCGCAGGTATATGTAATGTCACCGAAATGGCGGTTATGAATATAAAAACAGACTATTCTTTTTTGAGCAAACTGCAGAATTTTTCCGAAAAAGGACTGTTCAGAATAGAGAACATTATTTACGAGGATATGGTCACAGCTGCCATATGCTGTGATAAGGACAAAAAAGAAGATACCAAATTGCTTATTGCCAATATGACAAGCGGAAAATTTGAGATTATTTTTGAAGGTGAAAAGCTTGTGAACGTTGAAATTTAAGCGTTTGCATCGAATTAAAAACTATTAAAAAAAGTAAATATTTTTTGTCGGAAATTCATTGACACAGGAGTATCGTTGTGGTAAGATAATGAAGTCGCTCAACGAGAGAACAAAACAAAGCAGCGAACAAAACTTACTAAAAAAGTGAAAAAACACTTGACATGATAAACCGAATGCTGTATAGTTAATAACTGTGTCGAGCAGATAAATGCTTCGGGCGTATAGCTCAGCTGGGAGAGCACCTGCCTTACAAGCAGGGGGTCATAGGTTCGAGCCCTATTACGCCCACCAAATATGGCCTGGTAGTTCAGTTGGTTAGAATGCCAGCCTGTCACGCTGGAGGTCGACGGTTCGAGCCCGTTCCAGGTCGCCAACTTTTTTTCAAAAGAGTAACCAACAGATTAGTTAAATAATATGCTGGTGTGGCTCAACGGTAGAGCAGCTGATTTGTAATCAGCAGGTTGGGGGTTCGATTCCCTCCACCAGCTCCAACAATTCAAAATTGTGGGATGTCTTCTGGCATTGTTCCAGAATTCGGAGGAGTGCCCGAGTGGCTAAAGGGGGCGGACTGTAAATCCGTTGGCTAAGCCTACAGTGGTTCGAATCCACTCTCCTCCACCAACATTATGCGGAAGTGGCTCAGGGGTAGAGCATCGCCTTGCCAAGGCGAGGGTCGCGAGTT
>CAVDMD010000143.1:0-5372 GCA_963609975.1 bacterium
GAACACTCCAGCGCAAACTGACGGAAGAAGATACATCCTTCCAAAAGCAGTTGAATGGAACAAGGGAACTTCTTGCAAAAAATTATATTCGCAGTACCGAAATGAGCAGCGAGGATATCGCTTTCCTGCTTGGGTATCAGGAACTGAATTCATTCCTCAGAGCTTTTTCTATGTGGACAGGGATGAGTATAAGTGAATACAGAAAGAAAAAGTAAAAATACAATGTTCGGGTTATTAAGAGTCGGGAAACCGGCTTTTTTGTATGTTTCAAAGAAAGCACCTTGAATGTTATCGCACCTTGCGTGCGATATGCGGAAACAGGAATTTTAATTCCGTATATTTCCACTTTTTTTATAACATAGGGAATATCGATTTATAGATATTTCCGTATGTTTCAAAGAAAGCACCTTGAATGTTATCGCACCTTGCGTGCGATATGCGGAAACAGGAATTTTAATTCCGTATATTTCCACTTTTTTTATAACATAGGGAATATCGATTTATAGATATTTCCGTATGTTTCAAAGAAAGCACCTTGAATGTTATCGCACCTTGCGTGCGATATGCGGAAATAGGAATTTTAATTCCGTATATTTCCACTTTTTTTATTTTACTTAACCATGCAAAACGTGTATAATAAAAACCATATGGCGGCAACAGAGGTGACAGGATATGAAATCGAAGATAAAAAAATGGATAACCGGCTATATAGGTGAATACGCAAGAAGACCTGAAATCAGTACGGCATGGGGCAAACCCGCCGTCGGATTTGCGGCAGCCGATTCATCGTATATACAGAGCCTGCCCGAAATCATAGGCAGCTCCCACGGGCTTCCGCAGCAGGTAATGCCTGATGCAAAGACAGTAATTGCATACTATGTACCGTTTACAAGAGAACTTGCAAGGTCAAACTGCAATGGTACAGAATACGCCTCGCAGCAGTGGGCTCTGGCCTACGAGCAGACAAACGAGATGTTTGGCAGGCTGAACGCATATATTGCAGACAGACTCGCCGAATACGGGTACAGGGCGGCAGTACACCCGGCGGCAGGCACATTCGACCACCGGAAACTCGTAAGCGACTGGTCATTTCGTCATTTTGCATATGCCGCAGGACTTGGCACCTTCGGGATTAACAATATGCTTATTACACCTGAGGGCTGCTGCGGCAGATACAGCACAATAGTTACAAACCTTGATGTTGAGGCTGATGAACCGATGCAGGGAGAACTCTGTCTTTACAAGTCAGACGGAAGCTGCGGCATATGTATGAAAAACTGCCCCGCAAATGCTTTTTCGGAGGCCGGCTATGACAGACACAGATGCTATGAGGTTCTAAGCAGAAATGCACAGATATATATAAATGAGGGCAGTTCATATGAAGGCAGCGAGGGAAGCGAGGTTTGCGGCAAATGCATCACAGGCTCGCCGTGCGCTTTCTGGCACAGGTAGAGGCTGCAGGCTTTCACACAAACTTCATTTTCGCATTACCTGGTGTGCACCGTAAATATATATAATCAGTACAGGAGATTAAAATGTTCGGATATGTGACGGCAAACCGCCCTGAACTTAAAATCAGAGAATTTGACAGATACAGAGCATATTACTGCGGGCTCTGCAGAGTCCTCAAAAAGAAATACGGCTTTTGGGGCAGACTGACACTGAATTACGATATGGCGTTTCTTGTCATGCTGCTTTCGGGACTGTATGAGCCGGGCAGCTGCTGCGAATACAGGAGATGTATTGCGCACCCTGCGGCAAAGCATGAGGAAATCACAAGCGAAGTATCCGAATATGCAGCTGATATGAACATAGTTCTGACATATTACAACCTGCTTGATGACTGGAAAGACGAACGAAAACTTTCAAAGCTTCTGCTGTCTTTTTTACTCAAAGGCAAAATAAAAAAAGCCTCTGCGAGGCATCCGGAGAAGTCAGAGCGAATCAGGGAGCTTCTTGACAGACTCTCAGAGCTTGAAGCCTCAGGTGAGGAGAACTTTGAAGAGCCGTCAGGGGTGTTCGGACAGATAATGGGTGAGATATTTGCATACAGAGAGGACTTCTGGAAAGAGAGGCTTTATGACTGCGGATTTTATCTGGGGAAATTCATATATCTGCTTGACGCGTACGAGGACATCGAAGATGACCTGAAACAGGGCAGATACAACCCCGCAAAGTCTTTGTACGGGAAACAGGATTTTGAAAAACAGTGGGAACAGGTGCTTATCGTTAATATAGCGGAATGCACAGGCAGATTTGAACAGCTCCCGATTATAGAGGATGCGGAGATAATGAGAAACATACTCTATTCGGGAGTATGGATAAGATACGAAAAAGCAAAAGCAAGGAGAGAGAATACATAATGAATCCATATCAGGTGCTTGGAGTGGACAGCAGTGCGACAGACGATGAAATCAAAAAGGCATACAAACAGCTGAGCAAAAAATATCATCCTGACGCCAACATGAACAACCCTAACAAAGAAGCCTACGAGGAAAAATTCAAGGAAGTGCAGCAGGCCTATGACATTATTATGAAGCAGAGGTCGGGACAGGACAGCTATCAGGAATTCTGGAACTCATATACCGGACAGCAGCATGACAGCACGCAGGAGGAAATGTATCTTAATGCCGCCAGAAACTACATTCAGAACGGCAGATACGACGAGGGTATGAATGTGTTAAACAGCATTGAAAACAAAACCGCCGAGTGGTATTTCTTAAGATCAAACATATATCTGCGAAAAGGTCAGAAATCAGCGGCCATAGCAGATGCCAAAGCAGCTGCGGCCATGGCTCCGGGAAATATGAATTATCAGCAGTATCTTTACAGTCTGGAGTATCAGAGCGACCGGTACGGCAGGGCAGGCACGCAATACGGCAGACAGACAGTGTCCGCAATTCCATGCAATAATATGTGTCTTGCGCTTGCGCTGTGCAGCTGCTGCACAGGCGGCGGAGGATATATGTTCGTACCTTGTATATGTTAGGAGGAATATTCAGATGAGCAGTTTCAAAGACAGGATAAACAGATTTATGCTTGGCAGGAGAGGCATTGATGAATTTGAAAAATTCATAGGAATAGCAGTGCTTGTATTCCTCGCCCTTTATATATTGCTGCGCAGCGCATTGTGCTACTATATTGTAATCATAGGGATTGTGTACGGCCTTTTCAGACTGTTTTCAACCAACATTCCCAAGCGATACAGAGAAAACGAAAAATATCTTGAAATAAAAAACAGCTTCACAAAGCCAAAGAAAAAACAGACAGGCGGCAGTGAAGTCCGCAGGTCAGACAGCAGATACAGGTTTTTTAACTGCCCCGGCTGCGGTCAGAAGATGAGGGCGCCCGAAGGCAAAGGCCGCATCAGGGTAAAATGCCCCGAATGCGGTAAAATATTTGAAACAGAGGTTTGATAAGCAGGTCAGAAACGGGAGTGTCAGGGCTCCCGTTTCGCGCATTTTAATACGGTTTTGTTCACCGCAGATAAATTACAGATGCAGATATAATATTTGAAATAGAGGCAATAATAGATTTATGAGCGGATTTGACAAAAAACAGAAAGCTACGGTAAGCGTAGCGGTAATCACATCATTTATAACTACATTTACGGGCAGTGCGCTTAATCTCTCCATACCTGCGCTTAATCAGGAATTTGCAGTGAGCGCTGCGGCCATAGGCTGGATTGTAACAGGATATATGCTGACTTTAGCGGTGCTTACCGTACCATTTGGCAGAATAGCGGATCTGACCTCCCGAAAAAGGATACTGGAAACAGGTATGTTCATATTTATGGTATGTGCGGTGCTGGCGGCTTTTTCATGGAAACTGTGGATACTGATTGCCTT
Organism: bacterium; assembly: GCA_963609975.1. Classification (GTDB taxonomy): domain Bacteria; phylum Bacillota; class Clostridia; order Peptostreptococcales; family Anaerovoracaceae; genus UMGS973. Next base: position 3,849 of record CAVDMD010000143.1, read on the forward strand.
GAGAACTGTGCAGGGCGCGGGCGCTGCGATGATATTTTCGACAAACCACGCAATTCTGATCAGTGCGTTTCCTGAAAACGAGAGGGGCAGAGTGCTGGGATATGCGCTTGCTTCGACCTATGTGGGACTTGCTGCAGGCCCTGTAATCGGAGGCGTTATAAATTATTATCTGGGCTGGCGATTTATATTTGCATTTATTGCTGCGGTGAGTTTTGTTTCGTGGCTTGCCGCATGGAGGAAACTGCCTGATGACAGCAGGAGCATATGTGACGGTAAAGCACCTGAACGCGGAGTGTTTGACATTGCAGGCAGCGTGCTGTTTGTACTGGCGGTATTCGGAATAATGTTCGGCCTTTCAGCATTTTCGGCAGTCAGATATGCATGGGTTATGATTGCGGCAGGTATAGGGCTTGGAGTGATTTTTGCAGTGCATGAAAGCAGGATACAAAATCCTGTGATTAAGGTGGGGCTTTTCAGAAACAGTCTTGCATACTCTTTTTCAAATGCAGCCGCGTTTCTAAACTACGGTGCAACCTTTGCGATAAGCTATCTTCTGTCAATATATCTGCAGTCGGTAATGGGATACACCTCGCAGACGGCGGGGCTGATACTAATAGTTCAGCCGGTCATAATGGCGGTACTGTCGCCGTATATGGGCAGGCTGTCAGACAGGATATCGCCGTTTAAGCTTGCAACCTTAGGTATGGGGCTTTGCACCGCAGGACTGTTTATGCTGATATTCATAGGTGAGGAGGGCAGGCTGTGGTATATAATAGCGGTGCTTGCAGTTACGGGACTTGGATTTGCCATATTCTCATCACCTAATACCAATGCTGTAATGTCCCTTGTCGAAAAGCAGGACTACGGTGTTGCAACCTCAATACTTGCAACTATGAGATCCATGGGGCATACTACTAGTATGGCGGTGATAACTCTGGTGGTGGGTATGTATATGGGCACATCATCACTTGCAGATGCACAGCCTGCGCTGCTGATAAAGACCATTCGCACTCTGTTTATAATATTTACGGTGCTGTGCGCTGTAGGGGTGTTCTTTTCTTTTGGAAGAAGAAATGGAGATAAAAAGAAGAATAAAAAACAGGCTTGAATATATATTACTGTTATGACACAATTGTATTGATGAAAATATATATTAATATACTTTCGGAATCTATAGCTGAATAGGTGCAGCAAACCGGCTGCAAAGTAAAAAAACATAAAATGAACTTTGAAAACAGAATATTATCCTGAAGAGATGGAAACATGCCATAACAGACAGGAATTTGAGAAAAAAAGGCGTAATTTAAGAAGGCAGCCTGTATAAGCGGTCATCAGTATGATATAATATGGCTGTTGATCAACAAATCAGGCGGCTTGCTCGAAGAGATTTTTAAGTGAGATGGAATGAGCCGCAACCCACGCATCAATGTGCTGGCACATCATGATGCAGTAGAGGCGGCAGTACCACATCTTAGATGAGCGGTGTCTGCCGCTTTCTAACAGGTAGTCCTCTTTCTCACGTTT
>CAVDMD010000144.1:0-5333 GCA_963609975.1 bacterium
CAGTAACTGTATAGTCAATAGGTCAAAGCAAAAAAGCAGGGCAATCGCTTAAAATCCCCTGCCTCACAGCAAACCGCCCTGTTCAGGGTATTTCATACTCCGCCCTTTCTGTCTTTAACTGTTTTGTCTCATAACAAAAACAGCCGATTAAGATTAAACCGACTGTTACAAAATGCCCAGAACAAGGTAATTATATTATAGCTTTTCTATCTCCTCTTATATATTGTCCCCAGTGCCTGTTTTCATCCTTTTTGCCTGTTATCTGTTCCATGCCAGAACTTTTTTGAGGAACTGTCCTGTATATGAGGCTGCAACCTCCGCAACCTCCTCCGGCGTGCCCTCTGCCACTACAGTACCGCCTCTGGTGCCGCCGTCAGGTCCAAGATCGATTATATGATCTGCCTTTTTGATGACATCGAGGTTGTGCTCGATTACAACAACTGTGTTGCCCGCATCAACCAGTCTGTCAAGCACCTCCAGCAGCTTGTCAACATCTGCAAAATGAAGTCCTGTTGTAGGTTCGTCAAGAATATACAGCGTCCTGCCGGTGCTTTTTTTGGAAAGCTCCGAAGCAAGCTTGACTCTCTGCGCCTCGCCGCCCGAAAGCTGCGTTGAAGGCTGCCCTATTTTGATATATCCAAGACCCACCTCTTCAAGTGTCTGCAGATGTCTTGCTATTGACGGAATATTGCCGAAAAACTCCAGCCCTTCCGAAACAGTCATATCGAGCACATCAAATATGCTTTTTTCCTTGTATTTGACTTCAAGGGTTTCTCTGTTGTATCTTTTGCCCTTGCAGACTTCACAGGGCACATATACATCAGGCAGGAAATGCATTTCGATTTTGATTATACCATCGCCCTTGCAGGCCTCGCATCTCCCCCCGCTTATATTAAAACTGAATCTGCCTTTTTCGTAGCCTCTGAGCTTAGCTTCGGGAAGCTGACTGAACAGATCTCTGATGTTTGTAAAAACACCCGTATATGTGGCAGGATTTGATCTTGGGGTTCTGCCGATAGGAGACTGGTCTATATTTATAACCTTGTCTATATTCTCAAGCCCCGTTATCTCTCTGTGCCTGCCCGGTTTTTCTCTGAGTCTGTTGGTTACAGAGGCTGCTCCCTTGTAGAGAATTTCATTTACAAGGGTGGATTTGCCGGATCCCGACACACCGGTAACACATACAAATTTGCCAAGAGGTATTTTTACGTCTATATCTTTGAGATTGTTTTCGGAAGCGCCTCTGACCGTCAGGAATCTGCCGTTGCCTTCACGTCTTGTTTCAGGCACTTTAACCTCTTTTTTGCCGGACAGATACTGACCTGTAACCGACCTGTCGCACGCCATTATATCCTCTACGGTGCCCTGACATACCACCTCTCCGCCGTTTGTGCCGGCGCCCGGACCTATATCTACAATGTGGTCTGCCGCAAACATTGTTTCACCGTCATGCTCAACGACAATAAGGGTGTTGCCAAGATCCGTCAGATGTCTGAGGGTGGCAAGCAGCTTCTGATTGTCCTTTTGGTGAAGTCCTATGCTCGGCTCATCGAGAATATACAGCACTCCCACAAGGCTTGAGCCTATCTGTGTTGCAAGCCTTATTCTCTGCGCCTCACCGCCCGACAGGGTTCCTGCGGATCGCGACAGCGTCAGATAATCAAGTCCCACATCTATAAGGAAGGAAAGTCTCTCTCTGATTTCCTTTAATATCTGTTTTGCGATTGCCTGCTCTTTTTCTGTAAGCTCCAGAGAATTTATAAAGACAAGTGCATCTGCAACGGACATTTCCGAAAGCTCCGCTATGTTTTTGCCTCCGACCGTAACTGCCAGCACTTCGGGTTTTAGCCTCATGCCGTGGCAGTCCGGACAGGTGCTTATGCTCATGCAGGTTTCCATTTTCTCTTTGAAAACCTCGGAAGCTCCCTCTCTGTATCTTCTCTCAAGTATGCCTACTATGCCTTCAAACGGCTCATCTCTGTATGACACAGCTTTGGTGTATTTGCTGGTATATACGAATTTAACAGGTCTGCCCATAGTTCCGTACATAAGCTCTCTGCGAAACTTTTCGGGAAGCTCTCTGTACGGGGCGCTCAGGTCCACATTGTGCTCCGCAGCCAGCGCCTCAACCATGGAGCGATACCAGCCGCCCTCGTTTTCGAGACTTCTGAATGCTGCCACAAAACAGCCGTCAAGCACCGATTTGTCATCGTCCGAAACTATAAGGTCGGGATCCATATACTGTGTGAATCCAAGGCCCTTACAGGTCGGGCAGGCTCCGAACGGGCTGTTGAAGGAAAACATTCTCGGCTCCAGCTCCTCTATGCTTATGCCATGCTCAGGGCAGGCAAGCTTGGTGCTGAAGGTTCTGATTTCATCTCCCGCAAGAATATTCACAAGACCGTCGCCGTGGCTTATGGCAAGCTCTACAGCCTCTGCAAGCCTTGACTCTATTCCATCCTTTATAACCAGTCTGTCCACTACGATTTCTATGGTATGCTTTATCTGTTTTTCGAGTTTGATTTCATCTTCGCTGATGTTGATAATTTCACCGTCAATTCTTGCTCTGATGAAGCCCTCTTTGCGTATTCTTTCGATTATTTTTTCGTGTTCGCCTTTGCGCCGGCGTATTACAGGCGCAAGCACATACAGCTTGGTACCTGTTTCCAGCTCCATTATCCGGTCTACAATCTGATCCACCGACTGGCTTGTAATCTCTCTGCCGCACACAGGGCAGTGAGGTATGCCGATTCTGGCATACATAAGCCTCAGATAATCGTGTATCTCCGTAACAGTTCCCACTGTCGATCTCGGGTTTTTGCTTGTTGTCTTCTGATCTATGGATATTGCCGGGGAAAGACCCTCGATATATTCCACATCGGGTTTTTCCATCTGACCGAGAAACTGCCTTGCGTAGGCCGAAAGGCTCTCCACATATCTCCTCTGCCCCTCTGCATATATCGTGTCAAATGCAAGAGAGGATTTGCCTGAGCCTGAAAGCCCCGTAAACACCACCAGTTTGTCTCTTGGTATTGTGATGTCTATGTTTTTGAGGTTGTTCTCGTTTGCACCCTTTATAATTATATTCTTTGACATCTCTGCTCCTATAATTTTGCTTTGTATTCAAATATACGGTCACGAAGCATTGCGGCTCTTTCAAACTGCCAGTCTGCAGCCGCCTGCTTCATTTCTTTTTCCATCTTTCTGATGTATTCCGCAAGTTCTTTTTTGGTCAGCTCAAGCGGTGATTTGCCTTCATAGCTGTCATCTTCGGCAGGTCTGGTTGCTTCTATTACCTCTCTTACCGACTTCCTGACAGTCTGCGGTGTAATACCGTTTTCGCTGTTGTATTTCTGCTGTATCTCCCTGCGTCTGCGGGTTTCGGAAATAGCCGACTCCATGGCTTTGCTGATGCCGTCTGCATACATTATCACTCTGCCGTCTGCGTTTCTTGCGGCTCTGCCTATGGTCTGTATCAGCGAGGTTTCTGTCCTGAGGAAGCCCTCCTTGTCCGCATCGAGTATCGCAACAAGGGAAACCTCGGGAATATCAAGTCCCTCTCTCAGCAGATTGATACCCACCAGCACATCAAACCTGTCAAGCCTCAGATCTCTTATAATCTCCATCCGTTCAAGGGTGTCTATCTCCGAATGCAGATACCTTACCCTGATGCCTGCGTTTTTGAGGTAGTCTGTCAGGCTTTCCGCCATTTTTTTGGTAAGTGTCGTAACAAAAACCTTCTCGCCTTTTGAGGTGGTTTTGTTTATCTCGCCTATAAGGTGGTCAATCTGTCCTTCGCTTGGAACAACTGTAATCTCAGGATCAAGCAGGCCTGTCGGCCTTATTATCTGCTGGGCTGTAATGCCTTCGCTCATCTCTTTTTCGTAGGCTGCAGGTGTGGCGCTTACATATATAATCTGGTTGACCATACTTTCAAATTCCTCAAATTTGAGGGGTCTGTTGTCCAGCGCCGATGGCAGTCTGAAGCCGAAGTCAACAAGCGAGGATTTTCTTGATCTGTCCCCCGCATACATGGCACGAAGCTGCGGTAGCATTACATGGGATTCGTCAATTATAATCAGGAAATCATCAGGGAAATAGTCTATAAGGGTGTATGGTCTTGTGCCCGCCGGCAGATTGTTGATATGTCTTGAATAATTCTCAATACCCTTGCATCTGCCTATTTCTCTGAGCATTTCTATGTCATATCCGGTGCGCTGCTCTATACGCTGCGCCTCAAGGAGTTTACCTCTGTCCCTGAACCATTTTATTCTCTCCTGCAGCTCCTCATCAATGGTGACAAGGGCTTTGCTCATTTTTTCTTCTGATGCCACATAATGCGAAGCCGGAAATACGGATACATGGTTTCTCAGTCCAAGAATCTCTCCCGTAACAGGATTTATTTCTTTAATCGTGTCTATTTCATCACCAAACAGCTCAACTCTCACTGCGCTTTCGGAGCCTGCGGGATATATGTCTATGACATCGCCTCTGACTCTGAATGTGCCTCTGACAAAGCCGAGATCGTTTCGGGTATACTGAATATCTATAAGCTTGCGGAGCAGCTCTGTACGGTCTTTTTCCATGCCGGGTCTGAGGGATATTACCTGATTTTCGTAGTCCACAGGGGAACCCAGTCCGTATATGCAGGATACAGATGCAACTATGATTACATCTCTGCGCTCTGCGAGAGCTGCTGTGGCGGAATGGCGAAGCTTCTCTATCTCATCGTTGATATCCGAATCCTTCTCTATATATGTGTCGGTTGAAGCAACATATGCTTCGGGCTGATAATAGTCGTAGTAGGACACGAAGTATTCAACGGCATTGTCCGGAAAAAATTCCTTGAACTCTCCATGCAGCTGCGCAGCCAGTGTCTTGTTGTGGGATATTACAAGCGTGGGTTTCTGAACCCTTTCGATGATATTGGCCATAGTAAAGGTCTTGCCGGAGCCTGTAACACCCATAAGGGTCTGATGCTTCCTGCCGTCTGAAACCCCACGGGCAAGTATGTCTATTGCCTGCGGCTGATCGCCTGTCGGCCTGTATTCCGATGATATCTTAAAACGCTCCATAAATACTCCCCTTGAATTGATTTATATTTGATTATACCACAATGATAACTTTAAGGTGGCATGTGTGTTTCATCAGTTCTTGAACACCTAACTTGGCGAAGTATGAGCCTTAGTAGGTGTCATGCAAGAGTTCTCCGGCTTTAGCTGGCTAAGAACTTACTGCTGAACACCTAACTTGGCGAAGTATGAGTCTTAGTAGGTGTCATGCAAAAGTTCTTCGCCTGCCTGTTGTAAGAACTTACTGCGACCTTACGGTCA
>CAVDMD010000145.1:0-5259 GCA_963609975.1 bacterium
TGCTATACAAATTATATCATAAGCCAAAAGCTGTTACAACAATTTAACACACTAGCTGTTGACATACTCTATCAAGTATTGTATAATTAAGACATACAAGAGGCGAGCTGAAGCGGTTTAGATTTATGAAAGGATTTCATGCCTGTGAACGACTATGAATTGCTTGTAATCGTATTGATGATTATAGGTTTAGTGGTTCAGGTGGGTAACCACAAATAAATTATAACCGCCAAGCTGGGAACTTGACGGTTTTTAAAAAAATTCCAATTTCTCAAACCGCTTTAAACGGTTTCGCCTTTTGTACATAGATTATATCATATTCAGAAAAGGCCTGCAACTGTAAAGGTTAAGATATTACAGGTAATTTCTGTTTTGTTCAATTCTCGATACAAGAGGCGAACTTACAGGCGGTTAGCCGTTTCAGAAAGGAATACTACAGTATGACTGATTTTGAAATACTATCAACAGTATTGATGGTATTGGGATTAGTCCTGATGACCTTTAATAAAAACAAATAACCGCCCATAGTGTGAGAGCTTTGGCGGTTATTTATTAATCGTTATTTCTTGCAACCGCTTTAAACGGTTTCGCCTTTTGTATATAAATCATATCACATGCAGGAGGTAATTGCAATGACAAAACCAAAAGCCAAAACATCTACGGCAGCAAAGCGCCGTTACAACAACAAGGTGTATGCCAAAGTTCAGGCGGAACTGCCGCGTGAGCTGGTAGAGCAGTTCAAAATCAAATGCAAGGAAACAGATACAAGTCAGGCAAGCGTTTTAAGAGATGCTATTGCGGATTTTCTGAAAGACGATTCAAAAACAGAAACGGAGAGTGACATATGAAACCATTAACATCCGAGCAGACACTGATAAAAATTCCGGGCGGGCAGACTTCATGCGAGTATGCGTTTTTCCCCGGAGCGGAGCTTTGCGCATTTTTTCCCGAACAGGTGATATTCTCCTATGAGGCTGTCGTGCAGCAAAAACCCGACACCGCAATATTCATAGCCGATATATCCGATGCCCGCCTGAAAGAATACTGGCAGTCCATAGGCAGCCCTGTTATGATTTTTGCAAGCTCCTCTGATATGCACAAATTCAAAGCAGCGGTTCCCGAAGCAACTGCCGTTTCGATTTATGAAAAATTTGCGGAATGGGGCATTTTCGGAAGCTGCGTACATGACAGCTACCGCATGAGCGAAACAGACAGCGACGCAGGCGGAGCCTTAAAAGGACTTCTTGAAACCATGGGAGCAGCCGTCAAAGAGGATGATGATAATTCACTTCCTGCTCTGACATATGATGTGTGCGAAAGAAACTCCCTGCTTGCAAAGGGCAAAGACGCATATTTTGCTCTGGAGCTTTTCTTCGGCGCAGAGCCGGAAGATGAGCTGGAGCACGACCACGAAAACCACAGCCGGAAGCAGCTGCGCTCACCTGACGAGTGCACAGCTGCGCTTTACCCCGAATCAGAGCAGCAGCAGAATATATCAGATGTATGCGAAACCGTTTTGAATCTGTTTTTTTAACAAAATATAAAGTTGACAGGATTAAAAAACAGGAATATAATAAGTAAGCTTATTATAAGGAGGCTTACTATGCACAGCTTACATTACATCCTGATGAAAACTCATATGAATATGCACAGGAACCTTTCCTGCAGGGCAGCTGCAATAGGGCTGACATCAGGCAAACCAAAGATACTGGAATGTCTTGCGGACTGCGGAGAGGCAAACCAGAAATCAATAGCCCGCTACTGCGAAATAGAGCAGGCAACAGTGGGGACAATTCTTCTCGGTATGGAGAACGAGGGGCTTGTCACAAGACGTCAAAAGGACGGCAACAGAAGATCGCTTTATGTATCGCTTACTCCAAAAGGCAAACAGGCGGCAGCCGCTATGGACAATATATTCAGAACAGCCGACGCAGAAGCAGTAAAATACCTGACGGCAGAAGAAGAAGCGCAGCTCAAAACGCTGCTTGAAAAAGTCTACACTGCACTTACAGAAAACGGAGGTGCAGCTTTATGACAACGGATTCACATATGATAAAACGCATTCTCGTTTTGTGCGCAGGGCTTCTGATAATGGCTTTCGGGATTGCGTTTTCGATCAGAGCTTCCCTTGGCACAACCCCTATTTCAAGTTTTCCGTATGTTATCAGCGTATGCACACCTCTTACTGTGGGAACTGCCACAATATGTATGCATGTTGTATTTATATCCCTGCAGATTATTATACTGCGAAAAAACTACTCACCGTTTCAGCTTATGCAGCTTCCTGTTGCCATACTTTTCGGGTATCTGACAGACCTTGCAATGAAGCTGTCAGAGTTTATCGCTCCTCAGACCTACTGGCAGCAGTGGCTTGTGTGTATAGCGGGAATAGTGCTGGTGGGAATAGGCGTAACCTTTGAGGTGAAAGCAGATATAATCGTGCTTGCCGGCGAGGGTCTGATACTTGCCGTATGCTTCGCATTTCCGATTAAATTCAGCACAATGAAAATAGTATTCGATGTATCGCTGGTAGTCGCAGCCTGCATCACATCACTTGCATTCACCGGAAGCATCACCGGAGTCAGAGAAGGCACTGCAGCAGCGGCACTTCTCGTAGGCTGCGTTGTAAAAGTCACAAACAGATTCATAGAGTTCTTGAAAAAACAGAATATGCAGGCAGAATGCAGCCAATAGAAATCAGGCCGGGAAATTACTCCCCGGTCTTTTTAAGTGCATCATCTATCCCTATATCGGCTACTATTACCTCTCCAAGATAATCTTTGGCATTGCGGCAAAAATGTATCGGCTTTTTTCTGTGAAAGGTTATGGTATAGTCCGCATTTACAGGTATGTTTTCGATTTTTTCACCTGTTACGGTATCGCCGCCAAGCCCCGACGGAATATCCACCGAAAACACCTTTGCTGATTTTCTCATGCTGTTCATAAGATAAACAGCGACCAGACCCTCATCGTTTAATTTGCCGTGAAACCCCGTACCGTATACGGCATCGACAATTATATCCGCCGACGGATTGCTCATCGACTCCACATTATGTATATCCATTATTTTTACAGGGTAATCGCCAAGCAGTCTGTAATTGGCAACTGCATCAGGTGTTACAGGCTCGCCGTCCGTAAGAATAACAGTTACAAACATATTTTTTTCGGCAAGAAGCCTTGCAATTACAAACCCGTCACCGCCGTTATTGCCTCTGCCGCAGAATATCGCAGCTTTTTTACCTGTTGTGTTTCCTGATTTTTTTGTAATGACATCAGCTACAGCCAGTCCTGCGTTTTCCATCATAGTATAATATGAAAGTCCCGCGGCATCCGCCTCTTTTTCAAGCTGTTTCATTTGTCTGCAAGTAACATATTCGTCCATAATCAACCTCTTCTATATCTCAAGATATTCATATCTTCTTAAAAATCCGGTTACTTCCGATATTATTTCATCAACTCCGCCCTGTCTGTCAGACTCTGCATTAAAAGGCATGATAGGATCGTGCAGAGATTTGCGAAGCAGACACCAGCCTCCGTCAAATGCTATTCTGACTCCCTCAAAATTAGGCGCCACAACCTGCATATCCTGCCTGCCTTCGGCCCATTTTTCAAACTCTGCAAGTATATTGTCCGCATATGCTGCAAAATCCTCACAGGTTATAGGGAATCTCAGTTCTCTGGCTTCAAGAGGCGCTTTTAATTTGTCTATAACGGAGTCTATGGTTTTGCCCTCTGCAAGAAGCTTCGCTGCTTTGATAACTATTTTGGTCGCAAGATATGCGCCGTCATCGAGAAAATAGTTCTCTTTGAGAGCAGCATGACCTGAGGTTTCTATGGCAAGCCAGCATTCCTGTCCTGCGGCATTAAGCTCTATGCCCTTATTGATAACATTTTTGTAGCCCCGCTTGAATCTAAGATGCTTCATGCCAAGCTCACCCTCAATAAAATCGGTAAGGTGCGTGCTGGTGATACTGTCCGTAACCACTGTGGTTCCCGGATGCTCCTCGGAAACCAGCGCCGCAGCCATCGCTACAATTCCGTTACGCGCAATCTCTCTGCCTCTGCCGTCTACCGCAGCGGATCTGTCCACATCCGTGTCGAAGATAAGACCGAAATCCGCCCCCGACGATATCACCTGCAGGGATATTGAAGCAAGAGCTGTCTTGTCCTCCGGATTAGGCGCATGGTTTGGAAAAGTCCCGTCGGCTTCAAGATACTGACTTGTCGAAATGTCAGCTCCAAGAGGCGCAAGCACATCTCGTGCATAAAACCCGCCGCTGCCGTTACCTGCATCTACCGTTATTTTAAGGCCGTCAAGAGGCCTGTCTCCCATGCCTGTCCCGCCTATAATAAGCTGTCTGAGATGCCCTGCATAAAGCTCCATAAGATTGCATTTTTCGGACGGATATGTTTTTTTGCCCATAACCGTTATGGTATTGTCCGCATACTGCGGCCTGCCAAGACCCTCACCGTCCGCCTCGGCAAATTCTATTATCTGAGAAATGTCTTTTTTGTCAAGACCGCCGTCAGCGGTGAAATATTTGAATCCGTTGCGCTCATACGGCAGATGGGAGGCAGTTATCATAATCGCTCCGTCTGCTCTGATTTCTTCAAACACCGTAGACATGAACATTGCAGGCGTTGAAGCCAGTCCGCAGTCTAAAATCCTCACTCCGTAAGGCGCCAGTCCGTTGATTATGCCGTAAAGAAGCATCTGTCCCGACATACGGGGATCCCTGCCTACCGCAACAGTAAGCTCGTCAGTGTTCTTCCCTGTTTTATTGCAAAGCCATAAGAGAAACCCCTTTGAAAGCAGGCAGGCCTCGGCATCGCGCAGATTAGGCACGCCGCTTCCTCCCACACCTGTCAGAGATATACCTCTTATGTCACTTCCGTTCTGCAGTTTTTTCAGATTGTATTCGTTCATCTTTCGCTCTCCTGAGATTTATGTATATGTACATTATACTTGCAAGCAGCGCCAAACGCAATAATATGGAGACCATATAACCGATTATTATTCAATATATTTTTACAAAAATCGACCACCTGCAAAGCATCATGCCTTCACCCGGTAATTCCCTTAACCGCCCGTGGCAATCGCTTAAAAATTTTTTAGAAGCAAGCGGATTTATGTTTCCGTACCGGGCAGAAGAATATAGGGCAGACAGAACAGCAATTAAACGGTGCTCTTGATGCAAAATAATTACCGGTTGCAAAGACTGCTCTTACTCAGTGCAGGTACGGCTGCAGAATCCGGAG
>CAVDMD010000146.1:0-5258 GCA_963609975.1 bacterium
TATGTCGGCAAGAAGACCAAGGCTGCTGCTTCATGGACTAACACAGCAGGTAAAAAAGGAACCAAGTACTACTACAAGGCTAAGGCTTATGTATATGACGGAGATACCCTTATAGCAAAGACCACGCTCAAGCAGTGCAGCTACAGCAGCAGGACTTGGAGTAAATAATTTACTTTAACAAGGTATATTAAGAACCTTCTTTAGTTAACCTTTCAGGTTAACATTATAAATACAGACAGCTCACTGACAGCACATACCATGCTGCCTTATGGGCTGTCTGCTTATTTCTTGATTTTTTTTTACCCCCGAAACTATTGAAATACAGCCGTTTGAGCGTAATTGTTAGCACTCTTTGGCGGTGAGTGCTAAAAAAGTGTTTACTTTTTGCCTCAGCAGGTATATTATATAAATATAGAGATTGTTAATACAGATATATTGATTATGGGGGTAAATATATGAACATAGAAAAATTCACACAAAACGCACAGCAGGCCATAATGGACTGCCAGAATATCGCAATATCGGAAGGTCATCAGATGCTTGACGGAGAGCATCTGCATCTGGCACTTTTGCAGCAGACAGACGGACTTATTCCAAAGCTGCTCAAATTTATGGAGATAGATCCGCATCTTATCATTGCGGAGCTTGAGGAGGAGATGGAAAAACTGCCTAAGGTTTCGGGCGGCGGTGATAACATATATTCCTCCCGCAGACTTTCAACCATACTGATGAATGCCGAGAAAAACGCAGAGAGCTTCAAGGACGAATATGTAAGCGTTGAGCACATATACCTTGCTCTGCTTGATGAGAAGGGCACTCCGTCAGCGAAGATATTTGCCAAATATCACATAGACAGAAACAGATTCCTCGAAGCGCTGTCAAAGGTCAGAGGCAATCAGAGAGTAACAAGCCAGAATCCTGAGGACAATTATGACGCCCTTAACAAATACGGCAGAGATCTGGTTGAAATGGCCAGAGAGGGCAAACTGGATCCCGTAATCGGCAGGGACAGCGAAATCCGTCATGCAGTACAGATACTGTCAAGAAGAACCAAAAACAACCCTGTGCTGATAGGCGAGCCGGGTGTCGGCAAGACCGCAGTGGTTGAGGGGCTGGCGCAGAGAATACTAAACGGCGACGTGCCTGAGGGTCTCAAAGACAAGACTATATATGCGCTTGATATGGGCTCCCTTATAGCCGGAGCCAAATTCAGAGGCGAATTTGAAGAAAGACTCAAGGCTGTACTCAACGAAATCGAGAAATCAGAGGGCAGAATCATTCTGTTCATAGATGAGATACACAACATAGTCGGAGCAGGCAGGACAGAAGGCTCCATGGATGCAGGCAACCTGCTCAAGCCTAAACTTGCCAGAGGAGAGCTGCACTGCATAGGCGCCACAACTCTTGACGAATATCGTAAATACATCGAAAAGGATGCCGCGCTTGAGAGAAGATTCCAGAAAGTACTGGTGGATCAGCCTACGGTAGAGGATACTATTTCGATACTTCGAGGCCTCAAGGAGCGCTTTGAAATCCATCACGGCGTCAGAATTACAGACAGTGCGCTGATAGCGTGCGCCACACTTTCGGACAGATATATTTCAGACAGATTCCTGCCGGACAAGGCCATAGACCTTATGGATGAGGCAGCGTCAAAAATCAGAACCGAAATAGACTCAATGCCGTCAGAGCTTGACGAAATCTCAAGAAAAATAATGCAGCTTGAAATAGAGAAGCAGGCTCTTGGCAAAGAGGAGGACAAAGGCTCCAAAGCAAGGCTTGAAGCCATCGAAAAAGAGCTTTCCGTACTCAAGGAAGAAGAGCTTTCGATGAGAACCCAGTGGGAAAACGAGAAAAAGGCCATTACCGAAGTCAAGAGCACCAAACAGCAGATTGAAGAGGTGAAACATCAGATAGAGGATGCAGAGAGAGCCTATGACCTTGAAAAACTGGCGCAGCTCAAATACGGTGCGCTTCCTAACCTCGAAAAGAAGCTTGAGGAAGAAAAAGACCTTGCGGGCAGAGCCGAAGAAAACAGACTTCTCAAAGAGGAGGTTACAGAGGAGGAAATCGCAGAGGTTGTATCAGGCTGGACAGGCATACCTGTATCAAAGCTGGTTGAATCCGAAAGAGAAAAGCTCCTCAGGCTCCCTGAGATACTGCACAGGAGAGTAATCGGTCAGGACGAGGGTATACAGGCTGTTTCAGAGGCTATACTGAGAGCAAGAGCAGGCCTCAAGGACGAAAACAGACCTATCGGTTCTTTCATATTCTTAGGGCCTACAGGTGTGGGCAAGACAGAGCTTGCAAAGGCATTGTCCGAAGCTCTGTTTGACTCCGAAAACAATATGATAAGAATAGATATGTCCGAGTATATGGAAAAACACTCGGTATCAAGACTTGTCGGAGCGCCTCCGGGATATGTGGGATATGACGAGGGCGGACAGCTTACAGAGGCTGTAAGACGCAAGCCGTACAGCGTTGTCCTGTTTGATGAGATCGAAAAAGCTCATCCTGATGTGTTCAACATACTGCTGCAGCTGCTTGATGACGGCAGACTTACAGACAATCAGGGCAGGACGGTTGACTTCAAGAATACAATAGTCATAATGACATCGAATATAGGCAGTATGAGTCTGATTGACAACATCAGAAGCGACGGCACCATTGATGAAGCGGTCAAAGAACAGGTCAGAAATGAAATGAAAAACTATTTCAGACCGGAGTTCCTTAACAGAATTGATGACATAGTTGTATTCAGTCCTCTGACAGAAGCACAGGTGGGACAGATTATATCACTTTCACTCAAAGGACTTGAAAAACGCCTTGCAGACAGAGATATAACTCTTGTTCTTTCAGATGCGGGCAGAGACTTCATTGCCAAAGAAGCTTATGACCCTAACTACGGCGCCAGACCTGTGAACAGATATATTCAGAAATATATCGAAACCGAGCTGGCAGCCAGAATAATCAGAGGAGATATCGTTGACGGCAATGCGGTAACCATTACTGCAGATGCAGACGGCCTTGACTTTGAAGTGAAATAAGGGGTATATATAAATACGGGACAGGCAACATTGCTTATCCCGTATTTTTTTGCGCAGTTTACTTGCTATGTCATATAGGAGAGGAGTATAATGGAAGAAATAAAGTGCATTAAAAGGCAGCGTAATAATTAAAGGAAGGTAAAACAATTATGAAAACTATGCTAATGCAAAAAGGCAAGGCAGGAGTCAGAAAATCACTGATTATAGCTCTCGTTATGGTTATGATGATTACTATGATTCCTGTAAACACATTTGCCTATACAGATTATCCGTGTGAAACTGATAAGGCCAATGCGGAATTATATCCGTTTCCTATGAACATGAAGATACTTAATCAGTACCTTTATGGCAGTGAGAACAATTTGAAAGGTGCGGTAAAAAGCAACTACTTCAAAAATGTGCCGAGAGAATGGTACGCGCGTGACTTGCCGGAAGATTTAAAGAGCCAGCGTATAGGTGAAGCGATAGTCAATACCAGGTACAGAGGCTCCAGAAGCGCGGCGCCGGGATATTTTGAACCGACAGAGTCTCCGTCCAAGAACTGGCATGACCTGCGAATAAAGGAATTAAGCAAGACGAAATATTCATATCAGGGACCAAACAATCCGTCTAATCAGAACATTGCATTCTATTGCGCTGAGGGCACTAGTTTCAAGCTTTTAGGATACAATGCAACTTGGGTTGCAGTTTGGGACTGCGGAGGAATCGACCAGGGTCGAGGCTTAAGTACAACCTGCGGAGGAATCGGAAGAGAGCAGTACGGCAGCTGGAAACCGGGAGTTTACTTCCTTAAACGTGCAGATGTTTACATAAAGGATATTCGAAATCAGGATCTGAATATACCTGAAGTTACTGCATCAGGTACAGCAACCTGCAATACTTATATAAAGACAACTCCGGCAAGCGACAATTATGTAACAGCAGGAATGCTTAAGTCAAATCAGCTTGTTCAGGTTACTAATCCTACGCCGATAAACGGTCATTACCAGATTTACTATATTCATGGCCTTTATTATGTAAATGCAAAGTGGATAAATCTTAAGCGTTCAGATGAGAACAAACCGGACATAAAGTACAATGCAGTGGTAAAAAGCAGTGAGGCTGTAGATATTAAGGCTCAGCCAAGCGATTCAGCTGCTGCTGTAGCTGCCGCAAAGGACAAGTTTAAAATTCAGGTTGTAAAGAAAGACGCTGGCAACGGTTATTCCGAAGTCTGGTTCAACTCCAGCAAATGCTATATTCCGACAAAGAACTTAAGTGACTTTACAAGTTCAAGCTCATATTCGACCGTAAAGAAGCTGGGCAAGGCAAAGGGTACGCTGGTTCTTAACGGTCCATATTCTGCGTACGGAGGAATGGCATACAGTTATGACGCCATTAAGATTCTGAAGAAATACAAGATGGACGACAGCAGCGCATACAGGGAGATTAATGCAATCAACGGATTTATTCCGATGACTGACGGTGACACCGCCATAGTTTACAGCGTAAGCAAGTATGTTTACAAGCCGGAGCCTACAATTCCGGACTATAAAGAGTCGGCCAAGATATACAAAGTTCTGTATGACGGCAGAGTTTGCTACGTACCTATTGAGAGCACTGCGCATCACAAATACAACTATTACAAAACAGGCAAGGGCAAGATAAAAACAAAGTCTGAGTCAAAGTACATAACCATGTATGGTACAAAGAAAGCATGGAAAGAAAAGCAGATAGAAGCATATAAGATAAAGAAAGAATACTACTTCAAGATTGACGATATTGCCAATCTGTCATCGGCAACAAACAAGTCATTTAACGTCAAGTTTGATAGTAATGCCATAGTAGTTAACAGTATGAGTCCTTACAGCGGAACCGCTCCTCTAAATAAGGGCGACGGAAAAACCCACTATGCGGAGCGTTCAAGTATGAGCATTATATGGGACGGACAGGCAGTAGGAATCAGATGCTACAAAATCGATGGCAAGTATTATGTGAATATAAATGATATCGCATATATGATCGATTCAGAAATTACAGAACTGGATACAGGCTTCTACATTAGAACTGTTATGCCAAATGAAGTAGAGGCTTATGGTTGATTTCACAGATGTAAAAATCAATAAACTGTAATATAAATACGGGACAGGCAATATTGCCTCTCCCGTATTTTTTCAGTGCGCCTGGCGGCGCACGTTTCTAACGGGTGAAAGTCCCGAATCCGCCCGACAG
>CAVDMD010000147.1:0-2741 GCA_963609975.1 bacterium
TGGTTCATATACTGTTAATGATGTAAATTCGAGTATCTTTGCATCTTTCGCGTATACGGTAAATTTTCAGAACCCGGCTAATGGGACGCTCTCTGTTAGTCGGGATGGGGAACCACTGAAGAGCGGAGATATAGTGCGTGGCGGAGAGATTCTTGAAATTACGTGCGAAGGAACTACTGCTAACTGGGAATGCGACACAATAGATGCTACCGGACTTAAGGGCAATGAGGAGAATAATCTCTTTATTGTTACAGCAAAAAACGGTGAGCTTACACCTGCAATAACTGCAACAATGAGGCCGGTTGAGACTGTTGAGGCGCCGACATTCAGCATTAAGAGCGGTACGCTTGTTGACCCTAAAAAAGGTGAAGTGCTGCGTATAAATATTGATGATAAATATAGCGGCGCAGCAATATATTATACACTTGACGGAAGCAACCCGACTAAGGATAGGTATCCGTATAATGCAGAGACCGGTATTACAGGCTTTGCGGGCAAGACAGTAAAAGCCTTTGCAAAACTGGATGGATATAATGACAGTCCTGTAGTTACAGCAACATATGGAGAAGTTAAAAAGTGTGATTCGATTTCTGTTAAAAAGAACAGTGAGCTTGGGAATGTATCCTTTGACTTCACCATTGACATTGCAGGCGAAACATATACAGGCACTGCAGTGAAGAGCTTTACAGATCTAAAGTCGGCTGACGGCAAGACCATTACAGACAAAACACAAAAACAGGACCCCAATGTGAAGTATCTGGAAACATATACAGGAGAGACTATTAGGTTCAAACCTGAAATTCCGGATGACTGCAGGCTGTATAGTGTAAAAGCCGGCGACAGTACGCTTACTGCAGATAATGGAGGCTGGTATACTTTTACTGTAGGAAGTACACAGACTTTAGATATTAATGTAACCGCATATCCGCTGGTCAAAAGCGTAACTGTCCTGCCGGATATTAAAAACGGTACGGTTACTACTGATTTTGCTACGTTTGCAGACGGCTATACAGGCTATAATGCAAATAGCGGCAGCGAGTATATAACTGTAAATGCTCTGGCAGATACAGGATATATACTCACAAATGACAGTATCAAATGGAAAGATGCGGATGATGGCTCTGCAGCATGGCAGTCTGCAACCTACACTGACGGCAAATGGAAGATTTGGCCTCTCAAAAATATCAGCACTGATTACCTCATATATGCGGCTGTTAAAAATGTACTTGTGAAGGCTGAATTTGAAGAGGGAGATCAGGTAGTTAAAATCTCTGATGAAGCAGGCCTTAAGGACTTTGCAGAGAAAGTAAACAACGGCGATAAATATGCAGGCAGACTTGTTGTACTTGAAGAAGATATTGAGCTTACAGGCAAATGGACCCCTATAAGTGACTTTGAGGGAGTATTTGACGGACGCGGCCATACAATATCAGGCCTTGATATCAGTACAGATGCGGCTGAGGGATATTTCGGATTGTTCGGCAAGGCAGGGGATATTAAAAATCTCACTGTTAAAGGAAGCATTAAATGTAACAGCCTCGGAAACAAAATAGGCGGCGGCAACTACTATATCGGCGGTATAGCAGGATATGCAGGTAACGTTACAAACTGCACAAGCTATGTTGACATAACCACAGGCTCTGCAGGTGATACAGGCGGTATAGCGGGAAGCCTCAATTCGGCATCAGGCTGTATCAATTACGGTGATATAACTGTTGACCGAAGCAGCTATACTGCAAGAAACAGTACTCTTGCAAATGAGTGGGTCGGCGGTATAGCAGGATATGTTTACGCAGGCGTATCTGATTCTGCCAACTACGGAGACATATCATTTGATGCGGGCAAATACAGCACAAGCAATACAGGAGACGGTCTGGCAAACGTTGAATTTGACGGCACAAACAGTACAGGAGGATTCGGAGGTATAGCAGGCTATGCAGCCGGCGGTAACTTTACCAATGTCACCAACAAGGGCAATATCACAGGCGATATGAGATTCGCAGGCGGTATAGTCGGAAATGCAGGTTCGTCCGGAAGAACTCTTACCAACTGCTACAATACAGGTTCGATTACATCTACAGGCGACTATTATCCTAGCCTCGAAATCAGACTCGGCGGTCTTGTAGGCTCAAACTATTTCTGTCAGTCAGACCTTGCATTAAACAACTGCTACAGTACAGGTAAGGTTACGGCAGAGGGAACAGGAGATATAGCCGCTGAGGAGCTGCATGCCAACGAAGCGGACCGTTACCGTCTGGAAGGCAGTCCAAGCACTGCTGTGTTTACTCTTAATAACACATATGGATTATCGGATATAGATAAGATAACTGTCGAAAATCTGGGTGAAGGCTATACGGCAGATACCACAGGCATCAGCGGCGGATATCCTGTGCTTAAATGGGAAAGCTCGGTTAAGGTAAGTGATAATCTGTATACTGTTGAGATTAAAACCAGTCCGGGTGATGCGACTGTAACTGTGACAGACTTTGCAGGTAAAGTCATGACCCCTGATGGTGGCATATACAGCCTCAAGACGGGAACATATCACTACAGGGCTGTTAAGTCAGGCTACCTTGATTCGGAAGGCAGCTTCACAGTGACTGCCAAGGACAAGACTGTTGATATAGCGCTGTTCAAAAAAGCAACAGTTAAATTTGAACTTGATCCTGCAGATGCCGTACTTACTCTTACAGACGAATACGGCAAAACCGTGAAAGCGGTGAGCGGCAGTACCTATGAGC
>CAVDMD010000147.1:2751-5208 GCA_963609975.1 bacterium
GGTATAGGCGGCAAATATCTGTACAGCGCTGTTTTGAGCGGATACACAGGTACAAGCGGTGTTGTTGATGTCAAGAGCAATCAGACAGTTAAAATCACGCTGAACAGGGAATCAGTCGCAGAAGAAACAATCTACGGCGACAAAAATTCCGGCAAGACAGCTAATATAACCAAGGGCGGTACATACAAACTCGGCGATGGAGCAACAGGCCTTGTAACAGTTGCAACATCGGAGGCGGTAACTTTAGTTGGAGCAGGCACAGCCTCGGCATTTGAGGATCTGTATATTGACTGCACTAAAGCAGGCAGCACACTGACACTTGAAAACGTATATATCGACGTACAGACCGGCAGAACCAACGTTATAGATTTTACCGGTACAGGCAATACGCTTAATTTCAGCGGCACCAATATCATAGACCTTGACACCAACGCCTACGGCTGCGCAATGATACATGTTCCAAAGGGTACGAGCCTCAAAGTTACAGGAGGCACGGCATACCTTTACAAACGTGAACAGGGCGCAATGTTTGGCGGCAACGGCGGAGCCAAGGGACTTGAAGGTCAGGCAACTGAAACCAACGGCGATATCACAATCAGCGGAGCAACAATATTTGCAAAGAACACCAAACAGGGTGCGCTGTTTGGCGCAGGAGCAGGAGCAGGATCAAGCCTGACACCGGGCAGAATCACAATCAGAAACAGTGACCTCTACCTCATAGCCAACTCAAGAGCTGCAGCAATAGGCGGCAGTGCAGGCTCGAGCGGAGCATCACCGGGAGCCGATGTTACAGTATCAGACAGTAATATCACGATCAATGTAGACTGGTCCGGAGCTGCAATAGGCGGAGGCGGCTATGACGGCGGCAACGATGCCAAGGGAGGAACACTTACAGTTTCAAACAGCTCTATCCGTACATACATTGACACCAATGCGATATCATCATGGGGCGTTGCAGCAGCAGGAGTTAACAGCAACAAAGCTATAACTGCGGCTGTCAAGGATACATCAGGCAATGCTCTTTATCTGGCGCAGATAGACACATCGGCACTTTCAAAGACATCAGCCTATACGGTGAAGTCAGGAAGCACCACTGTCTACAGCGGCGGACTTCACAAATATGCTTCAGTAAACGAAAACTACGAAAAAGACTATCAGTCAAGGATAAACTACACACCTGACAACTGGTATTCACTGAATGACAGCAACCTGTATGTATACCTCAAGGGAGAGACACAGGAGCTGACAGTCAACGGATCAAGATTCAAGGCCGAATTTGACACTGCGACCAAGAAATTCACAGTGACCAGGGTGGCTGAAGCAGTGAGCGAAGTAACCGTAATAAAAGGAGATACGGTTAAGGTTGAAGCACCTGTGGAGGTTAAGACATCAGGAAACACTGCAACTGTAACCGTAACAGAGAAAAACACAGAGGAAATGGTTAAACAGGCCAGGACAAACAAGGCCGAGAACATATCATTTACGGTTACCGAGGATGCCGCTTCAAATGCCGACAGAATAAATATGGCTCTTGACACCAAGGTTGTTAAGGACATAGTCGAAAACACCTCGGCAGCGGTAACCATAAGCACGCCGGCAGGAGATATGTCATTTGACAAGGCTGCCCTTGAGCAGATATCCAAAGAGGCAAAAGGTAGCACAGTTGAAATGTCCATAGAAAAGGTAAAAGAACCTGACAAGGCATCAAAGGAACTGATTGGAGAGGCAGGACAGATATTCAGCCTGAACGTGAAATCGGGAGACAAGACTATAAGTCAGTTTAACGGTAACGTGACACTGCAGCTTCCTATACCTGCATCACTCAAAGACAAAAACATAGCTGCAGCCCATATAGACGGCGGCAGACTGAAACGGGTAGAGGGAAGTATCGCAGGAGGCAGATACCGTATTACGGTAACTCATTTCAGTGAATATGCCCTTGTGGATGCAGACGCTGTGACACTTGAGGATGCTGCAGAGGATGACAATGCTGCAAAGGTAAAGAGCCTGACAAAGGCACTCAAGCTTAAGGCATCTACATCGCTGACAGCCAAAAAGAATGTCAAAGTGACTGCAAAGGTTACAAAGGGCAGTATTAAGGAAATATCGGAGCTTGGATATACGGTCAAATACAAATACTACAGATCGGAGAAAAAAGCTTCCAGATACAAGTCGGTTAAAACCAAGACATCCAGGACATATACAAATACTGCGGGCACCAAAGGCAAGAGGTACTACTACAAGGTAAGAGTATATGTATATGACAAAGATGGCAGGCTTGCAGCATCAACAGCGCTGACACAGTGCAGGTACGGCTGCAGGATATGGAAAAAATAGCCGGAACAAGGTAGTTTCCTCTAATTTATTAAATTATTTTTATACGAAAAAGGTATGCTTCAGGGTATGCCTTTTTTCGTGGCTGTAATGCAGTGACTGCAACGGGTATAGGGGATATGC
>CAVDMD010000148.1:0-5197 GCA_963609975.1 bacterium
AAATCTCATATGCCTCTTTATGTATGCAAATTATATTCTCTGCAATACGTGATATTTCCTTGTCCATCTCATTAAATCCCATAATATTTCCTGACAGTCTGCTCTATTTCGATAAGCTTCTGATTATATGTGCTCTGCAGATTCAGCCAGAGCTCTGCACCTGATATATAGCCTGCCTGTCATCTTGGCAGCTTTAATTTAAGTATCGCCTTTTGTAATTTCATTATCACATTGGTAATAAAATTATACCACATTCTCAAACCGGGTAAATGTTTTTTCGTTACTGTTTCTTGTCCTTTTATTACTTTTTCACTACGCTTAACTTCCTTAAAAATCCCACTCGGCTCAGCATCTGAACCGGGTAGGATTTTTTTAGAGTTTATAGTATTGAACAGTGGCATTGCTTTGCATAAGTTCAGGTTTTCATGCAGAACAATCCAAAAAGCCTGCTTATTCCACCCCTAAAGCCTTGTAAACCGCATCTTCTGCACTTGAATAAAAAATCAGATTAAAGCATCCGATAAGTTCTGGCGGAACCGCTGAAAGATCTGCGGCAGATGTAATAGGAAGCAAGATTTTTTTTGCTCCGCTGTCCAGACATACCTGCAAACAGTTTGAAAGTTCCTCTACCTTAATCAGTGTCCCTGCAATACTGATTTCGCCGAGCACTGCAAGGCTGCCTGATACCGGTCTTTCAAGTGCTACAGATGACAGCGCAACAAGTGTCGGCAGCGCCAGCTTGTCAGTCATACCAATGCCCTGCAAATCCTGATAATTTATGATATAGTCCTTGGTCGTGGTACTTAACGAACCGCTTATGCGATTGGCATTTGCTTTCAGAAAATTAAACGCAGTGTTTGCCGCTTCCCTGCATCTGCCGTCAGAGCCAAGCCCCGAACGCTCAAATTTTCCGCTGCCTGCCATCATCTGCGACTCAAGGCGAAACACTCCAATCATGCCGGATTTACCGTGTGCAACTGTATACACCTGTCCCGGATTGCATATTCCCTCAGGAATCAGCTTTCCTCCGCCCTGTTCCGGTACAGACACATAAATTTCTTCAAAGCTTTCATTATCTATATAAGAGAAATTCACATCATAAAACTCCATTCCACCGAGTTTTTTGAGCTGTTCTTTTACTCTGCGGCGCATTTCAAGAGAAATTTTCAGAATTTCTTCAAGCTGTTCCCTGCTGTATTCACCGTCAGGATACAAAAGTTTAATAAAGCCGCCTACCATTTTTCTTACAGCAATAGTATCACGCTGATTAAGATTTTTACCCAAACGGAAATACTTGTCAAGTGCATCACCATACTGCTCCTTGCGCAGTTCTCTTATAAATTCAGCCAGATAATCACTTATAAAGCCGTAATCATCTGTAAAATGATACGGTCTGAATTTCGGAATTTCCCAGCCGGGTATATAGCAGTGCATACGGTCAAGAAAAGCTGTATCTGTTCCCATCTCAGGCGGAAACGGCGCAAACAGGCTGGATGTTTTGAGAAGAACATCTACGCTCTGATTGATATTGCCTACAAACACCATTGATGCGGAAGCCGATTTTTCTTCCTTGCCGCGGGCAAAAGAGCCTGACGCCATATAGTCTTTCATTATCTGGATGCCGTCTTTGTCCTTAAATTTGATACCTGCAACCTCATCAAACGCAACACAGTCCCACAGCCCCACGAGTCCGACTGTTTTTCTTCCCATATTGTAGAACAGATTGGCTACTGTCGTCTGTCCTCCTGAAACAAGGATGCTGTTTGGTGAAATTTCTTTGTACAAATGTGATTTACCGGTACTTCTCGGTCCCAGCTCACATAAATTAAAATTGTTTTCCACAAGCGGCAGCATACGGGCAATAAGCAGCCATTTTTCTCTTTCGGACAGCGTATCCGGCTCCATTCCTATAGAACGCAGCATCACACATATCCATTCATCCTTGGTAAATGCTTTTCTGCCCTGTTTCAGTTCGTTAATATCCACATGAGGCATCTGAATAGGCGTAAGCTTTCGTATATGGATCGGAGAGGCGCCTTTATCTTCCTCTATATATTCATATTCAAGTTGAACTATGCACCATATGCCCCCGCACAGCAGACGGTCAAATTTGCTCGGATAGGCCTCACTGATTGGTATGGATCCGATTCCGAGGTTTGAAAACTCAGCCTCATAAGTATCCTTTTTTATATTAAGATTTACCGTAATCTTATCAATTACCGTATGGTTGCCCTGCTGCCTAAGCAGCGACAGAATTTTCTGCGCCTCGTCCGGTCTGACATAATTCTCCGCAAGTATCCGCTTAACATTTGCAACCCCCTCCTCAATAATCTCAGGGTCATCGGAGCTGCAGTACTGCCCCAGCAGAAACTCAAGCACATATACAGGCACATTTGCTCCCTCTTTGATTGATTTTGTCAGATCCTTTCGCACTATTTTACCGTCAAAGAGAGTGCGGAGTTTTTTGTTTATTTCCTCATTCGGGTCTGTTTCCAACCCGTTTATAAATTCATTCATCATTACCTCCGTTCATCAATCAGAAGAAGCCGAAATCATCGGCAAATGCAATGTCCATAATAATTTCGTGCCGAAGAACCTCAATATCATTCTTATCGTCATATGCAACTAAATAATATCTCTGTGATTTGTCATACTTCCTGTTCTTAAAGCCAAACCGCAGTCTGAAAATACGGTTTGCGGTATCCTTATCCTTTTTATCTGCAACAATAATATTCTCATTGGAAATTTTTTCGCCCCTTTCGGAAACGAAATAAATTCTATAGCTTGTTTCCTTGATAACGTCGCTTACAGGCTTGGTCTGCACAAAATCAAGATTAGTTATAAGGTTTGTTATCTTGCTTGTAAGGCTTACCAGTGCAATCTCTGCCATGCTTGTTTCTTTTTTGCCCTTATCCACCTTAACGTCAATTACCGGCACAAGCATTTCCTGCGGTGAACAGCCGCCATGAACATAATTCTGCCCTGCTCCGGTGACTTTAAATATATCGGAGGCAAGAGGGAATGAAACTATTCTCTTATCATCGTTTCCAAGCACCTTGCCCAAGCTAATTGAGCATACACCGTCTGCATCAACCCTGTCTCCGGATATAATATAACGCTGGCCGATGCAGTCTGTAGCTGAAGACATACCGTCAATTTTATCATTGGCTCTGATTTTATCTCTCTTGTAAATAAATCCGTGATCCGCTGTTACAACAAAGTGATATGTATTCGCCTGAGATGCAATTCTTCTGATTAATGTATGAATTTCATTTATTGCCTCCTCACAGGCATTAAATACCTCATTTTCGGAAGCAGCTTTATCTCCGCGGGCATCTATCTGATTATGATATACATAAACAGCATCCTGACCGGTAAATACCTGTCTGAGCTCCGCCTGCTTCATGTTTTTGAGCAGATCAAACTGAATACATCTGCCGGCAGACTTGTACTCTCTCAAAACAGCCTCTCGCTGATCTGTAGAAGCACATATTCTGCCATCGACAAGCACATCATATTTATCTGTGTATTCGATAGTTTTATGAGGAAGCAGCGAAGCCATCCCCAAAGGCGTATATGACGGCAAAACACCCTGCAATGCAGTTATTGATGCGCTGCATTTTTCATCAGCCTGCAGTTTTTCAAACAGGGAATATGCAGTTTCATAGCGAAACGCATCAGAAATGATTACCACTATCCGGTCCTTTGAATACTCAACATACTTGCCAAAAAAATCTCTCTGCCATGTAAGCCCCGTCTGCCCTCCTGCATCTGCAAACTCGTTATTCCAGTTGACTGTAACCTTGTTCAGAAATTCATTTGTATATATGTTTTCAACCAGTTCTCTTATCTTTTCAAACTCCACCGTATCCTCAAGCCTGTCAAAATGGTAGTAGAAATACCTGTACCACCGGTCAACTCTGTACATTGACCCGATATATTTCTTAACCAGATTTTCAATGCCGCTGACAGGCTCAAATCTGCCGTCAGCTATAATATGATATGCGTTTTCAAGTACAGAATACTGATTATAAAACACCTTGCCGAAGTGCATTTTTCTCCGTTCCGCACAAAGCTGCGGAATAGTTTTATCTCCAAGCCTTGCCCCTATATCCTCGTTTTCAAGCCTGCCTGTAATCCACTCAATAATCAGCTCATCAACGCCTGCAAATATATTGCAGTCAGTCAGTGCTCCTCTATCCAGCTTTTCGAGATACTTCCTGCCCTTAATCACACCGAATATGTATTCCGAAAGCTCATCATAACGCGTACTGTATAAATAGCTGTTCATAAGGTTGTCCATAAATGCAATGATATTGCCTGATTTGTATGAAACAAACGGCTTCCATACCTGCGGCATATCTGTATTAATACTTTTTGAAGCATAGGTGACAAACATTGTAATAAGCAGTTTCTCCAGTGTAGGCTTTGATTCACTGTAGCCAAAGGTCATATCTGCCTGCTGCCAGAAAGCATCCAGCAGATCATATTTCTCAAACTCTGCAAGGTACCTGTTATCTGCAAGCTCATCTCCTGTTAATATGCAGCGAAGCACTTCTTCAAAGGAAACGGTCCTGTTTTTGCAGAGAACACTCATCAGTGCAAGCTCAATCGTACTCCTGTTAAAACACTCGATTTCAAGCTCATAAAACTTCTGTGTCCGTTCCTTGTTCCCGAAGAATTTAATATACTGCTGTATAACAGGCTTGTATCTCTCGTCAATGCCTAAATCAACTGTAATCAATGAAGCGCGATCTGCAAAGAACTCTTTGGAATATCTGATTGTATCTGCAAGGTGGTTATCTCTGATTGCCGGTTTAGGGAAACTACCATAAACAAGGTAATTAGTTTCAGTATCCTCACACTCTAAAAAGTATTTAATATAGAACTGGTTATCAGGTTCAAGATGCAGTACCTTTGCATTAGATAATTCAATAGCATCAATATCTTCCTTAAACTGAGCATCTTCATCATACCAAAACACCAGCTTGCGCACATCACTATCAAATTCACTATTCAGTTTGTCTGTAATCTGTTTTAAATTTAGTTCTGCCATAAAACTACCCCCATTATATATTTAGCTTTGAAGACAAATCTTCTCCAAATGTTCTTATTGATATTGCTTTAAATGACTCCTTAAACAAATTCGAAACATACTTTGAACAAACATATTGTTTTCCACAGCTCGCAATAAAAC
>CAVDMD010000149.1:0-5192 GCA_963609975.1 bacterium
CACTGTTACGGTAACGCTTGCCTGCAGTACGGACGGGGCAAGCATATATTATGATGACGGGACAAACGCGATAAACAAATCAGCGCAGACTCTCTATGAAAAACCGTTTACAATAGATGTTACGGGCAGAGACCTTGCAAAGGATCCTGTCGTTATACGCACTCACGCAGTCAAAGAAGGCTGTACGGACGAGGGCGAACAGACGGCATATTACTATCAGACAGCGCCGAAGCTTGAAAAAACAGCAGAGTATACGGCAGCCGGCACAGAGGACATTGTTCTTGAAGCAGGCGATGCCGTAAGTGACAGAACATGGTATGACTGGACGGCCAAAATCACAGGAATAGCATACAAACTGACAGAAGCAGATGAGTACAGCAGTCTTGCCGCATCTGACTATACCGTTGACAGAGCGGGAAGAAAAATAGTCATAAAAGCAGGAGGCATCACGCTTCCGGGAATGTACAACCTGCAGGTGAGCGCAACAGGCTACAGGGACAGGACCATGAATATAACGATAAAGGGCAGCACTCCTGAAATTACGGCGGACGAATACTATATATACGGAGAGGAGATACAGCTTCATGTCGGTGGGGATTCTTTGGAATATGCGCGAAATGCAGGCCTCAAGATATCTTCAAAAGGCGATACTGCCAAAACTTCCGTAAGCTCGGTATATATAGACAGAAGCAGAGAAGGCCTGCTGGTTGTCAGAGAGGAATACTTTAAGCTGAGAAGCAGCGCTGTTAAGGCATCGGGAGAATACACGGTATATGTCAACAACGGCAGCTATACGCCAAACAGTATCAGCGTTGATATATCCGTTGCGGACAAAGACAAAATTGACGCATTTGATGCAAAAGCGGCAGAGCTTGCGGAGGTGACGGAGGTAAACAGTGATAATTACACGGAAGCATCTGAGCTGTTTGATATGTACGGTCTGCTTACGGACAGAGAAAAAACCCTTGCAGGTGAGGAAAGCATAAGCACAGCTGAGAGGCTGTCCGAAAGCTATGAGGCGGTAAAACAGGCAAAATTCAAAGCCTCGAAACCAAAGATAACTCTGGCGCTGTCCAAGACAAAGATAAAAGTATCATGGGCAGAGATTGATGATGCAGACGGATATATTGTATAC
This sequence comes from bacterium, assembly GCA_963609975.1. GTDB lineage: Bacteria > Bacillota > Clostridia > Peptostreptococcales > Anaerovoracaceae > UMGS973. Next base: position 1,136 of record CAVDMD010000149.1, read on the forward strand.
AGAAGCGACAAAAAAACAGGGAAATTCAAAAAAACAGCAACTGTAAAATCCGTATCGTATACAGACAAAAAAATCACAAAAGGCAGAACCTACAGATACAAGATAAGAGCATACAAAAATACGGACAGCGGTAAAATATACAGCGCATATTCGGCTGTAAAATACAAGAAGGTGAAGAAATGAAAAAAAGTTTGAGAATTTTAATCTGCGCAGCTTTTATAGCACTTTGTGCGGTGTCATTTGCGGGAGCAAAAACAGCAAGCTCGGATGCGGTATCAAACGTGTTTTTTTACGCTGAGGATTCAGCGGGCAAAGCTGCGCTGGTGACGGTAATGGATCTGGATGAACTTGATATAAACGCGCACGGACAGGAAAACGGCAGCAGCTTTATGTCGCTTACAATAGACAGATTTCCTACGGTTCACTACTGCGAGGGCATAGGATATACTCTCGATGAGCTTTATCAGGAGGCCGTAAACAAGGCGGCTGACGAGGGTATAATACAAAACGTTCAGGAGCTGAAATTCGAGGGAGACAACCGAATATACCTCAAAAGCACGGATGACAAGGACTACAAGGAAAACTACGACAACTATACATACAAAGAACTCTACGGAGCTGACAGATATTACTTCCCCGCTCTTTATGACGCGTTTATGAAATACGGCAAAAACTATACAAAAAACGAGGCTGTTGTAAATGAAATATGGGAATCGGGAATTAAAATGCCTGCAGTGGTGGCAGTCAAATCATACGGCGGCAGAGTTACCAACCTGATAGAAGAAGGCGTTTTCACATCTGATGTGACGGGTGGAGAACTTGCCGGAGGACTTGCAGATCGCCTTGACAGACTTAATGTGCTCAGAATAATAATTCCTCAGACTGAAGATGATATGCGAAATGCAAACAGTACCACAAACAATATCCGCAAATGGATATATGATATGAAGCTTGTGACGGCCGGCAAATCACCGATTAAATCAAAAGGCACAGTGGCGGCTCCTTCCTGCAGACTTGAACTTAAGGGCAGTACACTGACAGTGACGATGTCCTGTGCCACCGAAGGAGCTGTAATATATCATTCAATAAACGGAGACAGATTTACAAACACGCCGCAGTATAAATATACAGGTCCGATAGTTATAGAAAACTACAGCGGAGATCCGGTGAACATAGTTATGCGCGCTGTCAAAAAAGGATACGATGACAAAGGCGCGGTATCCAAAGTATGCAGCAGCAAAACAGCAAAAGCTGAAACTCTTGCAGTCAAAAGTTTTAAGCTGACTGCGCCCGGAGGCAAAAAAATAAAGGCTTCATGGAAAAAAACATCGGGCGCGTCGGGATACCAGATTAAAACGGCAACAGATAAAAACTTTACAAAAAACAGCAAAACATACACAGTCAAATCGCCAGTGCAGACATACACTGTCAAATCACTCAAAGCAGGCAAAACATATTACGGCAAAATAAGGACATACAAAACCATAGACGGAGTGAAATATTACGGCAGCTGGAGCAGCGTCAAAAAGATTAAGGTAAAAAAATAAAGGAGAGAGGCAATGAAGCATATCAGAATACTGATTATCGCACTGCTTGCTGCAGCGCTGCCTGTCGTCTGCTTTGCAGGCGGCACGACGCTTAGCATATCAAAACCGGCCCATGTTATATGCTCTGTGGGAGATGACGAAAGCAGCAGAACAGTCACATGGTGGGCGCCTTATGAGGATGCGGAGGCAGAGCTTTTGTACGGTGAAAACGACGATTTATCGGATGCAGTCACCGCAAAGGCAACGGAGGTGTGCAGCAGGCAGGGGATGTTTGATGACTGCAGCGGTTACAGAATATATGAGGCCGAAATGAGGAACCTGCAGCCGGGATGCGACTATTACTACAAAGTGACCGGAGACCATATCAGGCAGACCCATGTGGCAGATACCTCCGGCGGCTTCTCATTTTTGTATTTCGGTGATGCTCAGTACAATAAATCTGCAGATGATTACGATCTGTGGCAGGAGCTTTTTGAGAGCGCATACAGCCGCAGCACATCTGCCGCATTTGTGATGCTGGGAGGAGATATGGTAAACTTCGGACAGGATGATGCCGAGTGGGATGCGTTTCTTCAGAGAGCCGGCGATGTTCTTTCAAAGGTGCCTGCAGCCGCAGCAGCGGGCAATCACGAATGCAATGCACAGGATACATATAAGCCGGAGATGATGCTCGATATATTTGCGTTTCCGCAAAACGGACCTGAAGGCTTCAAAGAGGAGTTTTACTCCTTTGACTACGGGGACTGTCATATACAGGTTCTGAACTCGGATGTTTTTGAGCAGCTTGCAAGAAAAAAAATAAATACAGCTGCGGTTGAAAAAATAAACAGCTGGATTAAACAGGACCTTAAAAACACGGACAAAAAATGGAAGGTGGCTGTAACCCATCACCCTGCCTATGCGGTTGTGGACGATACCATTGCCGTGCAGGTTATGAAATACTGGGAACCCATATTCAGCGCACAGGGAGCAGACCTTGTGCTTTGCGGACATCAGCACGTATATATGAGGACCAAAAACATTAACGGCGTCACCTATGTAATGGGTGTTTCGGGAAACAAGCTGTATTCGGACAGAAAACTGACCTATGCAGCCTGCTCCAAAGAATATGTGTCCAATTACCAGACAGTAAGCATTCAGAATGATACGATGACTGTAAAATCCCTTGACAAAGACGGCAATGCTCTTGATGAGTTTAAGCTGACGGTCAAAGGCCGGCTTGCAGTCAAAGGCCTTGCTGTTAAAACAGCCGGCTCAGGCAAAATAACGGTGTCGTGCGACAAAAACGGACATTCAGACGGCAGGCAGATAAAAATAAGCAGCAGCAAAAGCTTCAAAAGCAATGTTAAAGCATACAAAATAAGCGGCAGCAAAAAAACCGTGACAGGTCTCAAAAAAGGCAAAACATATTATATTAAACTGCGCAATTACAGAATGATTGACGGGAAGCTGCATTACGGCAGCTGGAGCAGCGTCAAAAAAATAAAAGTGAAATAGGAGGGGGCTGCTGTGAAAAAAAGAATACTGTCTTTAATAATCTCATTTGTAATGATTGCTGTTTTCTCTGCAGGAGCCGGAACGCCGGTGTATGCGGCATCATCCTCGTGGGACGGCAAAAGCATCGATGTGAGCTGGTTTTCACCCGAAAAGAGCGAGTATCATATATCAACGGGCGCGCAGCTTGCAGGTCTTGCGGCACTGGTAAATGGTATATACAACAAAGGCTGCAAAGTCACCGCAGGTCAGAAATCGTATATTACAGACAACAAAAGCGTCAACGACAGAAGCTCAGGGCCGGGCGGCAACAACCTGAGTACAGCGGAATACCATTACGGAGCATATAACTTTGCAGGCAAAACAGTATACCTTGATGCGGATATTGACATGAGCGCCGGCAACTATATGCCTGTGGGCGGCCAGTATCTCATGGAAAAAGAAAACTTCGACACAAAAATAAGTTCATCATTCTGCGGCACATTTGACGGACAGGGTCATATCGTAAATATAAGGTGCGACAGGCACTGCAAGGCAAAATACGGAGATGGTTCATCCGTGGGCCTTATAGGCAGACTCGGCGTGCATGACAATGATGAGGTCCCTGCAGGCTCCCCGACTGTGCGGAATGTCATAGTCACAGGATATATATATGCAAACCGTTCGGTAGGTGGTATAGTAGGCAAGATAGGACAGACCGAAAACGGAGGCACAATTGAAAACTGTGCCAATTACGCAGACATAAACAACACAGATGCCAAAGGCATAGGAGGCATAGCAGGAGCTGCGTGGAATGCAGGAGAGATCAGAAACTGTTTTAACAGAGGCAGGATTTCATCCACATACAGGTGTCCCGCGGGAGGTATAGCAGGCTCCAACGAAATAACGGTAAAAAACTGCTACAGTACAGGCAAAGTTACGGCGGCAAACGACAGCTATGCAATGGCAATCGGCTCCAATAACGGCGGTATGCCCAAAGTGACAGACTGCTGCTGGCTTGCCGGCAGCGCGCCGGG
>CAVDMD010000150.1:0-5182 GCA_963609975.1 bacterium
ACTATGAATGCTACGAACCATGAAATGATTGCAGCCCAGTTGAATCCGTTGCTGTGTGCATCAATCTTTTGCCAACTGTTTTCAGTGCTTACAGCTTCACACTGTAAGTGGTACTGTAGGATGATGATATTATACCGTTATATGCTTTTATCTTGTAATAATATGTCTTGCCTTTTGTCAGCGATTTATCGGTACAGTACAGCAGGGAAGTGGTTTTAACACACTTGTATGTGCCTTTTTTAGATGTGGCTCTGTAAACCTTGTAGGACGAAGCTCCGTAAGGCGCTTTCCAGCCCAGTTTAACACTTGTGCTTCCTGATTTTTTGGCATATCTTACTGTCGGCGCATTTATTTTTGTTACCTGCGCAAAATTATATATTATATGCGACTGCGCAAGTCTTGCTGCTGTGGGATTAAAATAATTGTATCTCTCTCCCGAAGCAAAGCTTCCGCCCGACTGTTTCCAGTATGTGCTTCCTGATTTGTACTGATTGTAGCTGTCTGCATTGCAGTCAACCTGTACCCATCCGCCGTTTACATATGCCATCGCCCATTGATGATCATACACATCATCCTTATCAGGCGCCCATGTCACATCGGCATCGCTGTTGTGCCTTACATCCTGGTTGTAGTATCCGACAACAGGAGCAGCAGGTATTCCCTGAGATCTGCACAAAGCTATAAACATCGCCGAATATCCTTTGCATCTGGCTATAACGCCCTGCAGGTTTTCCGAGTCCATGTTTTTGTACATTTTCAGGAGCGCTGCAGGATTGTCAACTTTTCCTTTGACGCTGACTTTGTTGCTGTATTTTTTTGTAACATCAAGAGTCTCTACATATCTGTAATAATAGAAATTGTATTTTATCCAATCGTGGAAAACCTTTATTTTTTCCATATCGTCTGTAGGATTTCCCTCTTCCGCAAGAAGCTCCTCTGCAAACTCTTTAATCTCTTTTTGCTCGTCTTTGCTCAAACCCTTATAATCGGTTTCATTCATATCCGAAAGAGATGTGTTGAGGTATCTTGCTCTCGCTGCGCTGCCCATATCTGCCGCTTTTTTGTACATTTTTTCGTTTTGAGTTGTTCTTGCTGCTTTTGTTGCGTACTTGGAAGCTGCATATGCATCCTCTGTAATAAGCGGCATAAATGCAATCACTACCGCTATAATCATAAAACAGCTGATTGCTCTGTTCAAAATTTTCATGTCGTGGTTACTCCTTGTTTCAATATTCCCAAAGTCATAAACAGAGCCTCCACGGAGGCTCTGTAATATCAGTACACAGCAATATACTAGAATTCAGGGCTTGTGAATTTAACTTTCTTGCATTTAACGAACTTGCCGTCGCCCTTCTGACCAACGTAGTCCTTGCCGTCAAATACCAGTTTGCCTCTTGAGTAAACTGCCACAGGATAGCCTTTGAACTTAGCTGATTCCCAGATAGTATGGTCTAATGCACCATGCTGGTTTTCGGCGTTCTTAACTTCAAAGTTCTTCTTAGGATCGTATACAACGATATCTGCATCAAGACCAACTTCGATAGCGCCCTTGCAGTAGTCGATACCAAACAGTTTGGCAGGGTTTGTAGCTGAAATAGCAACAGCCTTTTCAAATGAAATTCTGCCCTTGTTTGCTTCTGACAGGATGTATGGGTACATATTTTCGATACCAGCACATCCGTTAGGAATTGTTGTATAGTCGCCAGGAGTACCGTCTTTTTTGGTGATTCCCCAGTCTTTTTCTGATTTCAGGAACGGGCAGTGGTCTGTAGCGAGTGTTGATACATCGCCTGACTTGATTCCGGCCCAGAGTGCATCCTGTGAAGCTTTGCCCTTCATTGGAGGTGAGCATACGAAATCTCTTGCTCTTAAATCTAATTCAGGAATACCGTTCTTGTAAACTTCTTTTGTGAAGTACAGATACTGAGGGCATGTTTCTGCGAAGATAGGATATCCTTCATCTCTTGCAGCTTTTACAGCCTCAACGCCCTGTTTGTTGTCAAGGTGAACGATGTATAATGAAGTTCCTGCCATCTTGGCAAGGTTGATAGCTCTTACATCAGCTTCGCCTGCAACGTCTTCGTTCTTTGACATATAGTGCCACCATGCTTCTGTCTTGCCTTCTGCAAGGTATTTGGCATTGAGGCAGTTGTTTACGTCTCTGTTTTCGGCATGAACGCCAACTAATGCGCCGATTTTAGCAGCATGAGTCAGTACGTTGAAGAACTGACCGTCATCTACACCAAAGTCATATACCATGAATACTTTGAATGATGTTATACCGTTTTTGACACATTCATCCATAGTGTCAAGCATTTCCTGAGTCTTGGCATTACCAACACCTACATGGTATGAATAGTCAACAGCAGGTCCGTCTGCCTGGCAGATAGCATCTCTTCTTTTTACTGCATCCCACATACCTTCTCCCTCAGGTGCCTGAAGAACGAAGTCAAATACTGTAGTAGTGCCGCCGCATGCAGCAGCTCTTGTACCTGTGAAGTAGTCGTCTGTAGCGATTGTGCCGCCGAAAGGCATTGCAAGATGAGTATGTCCGTCAATTGCTCCAGGAAGAATCATTTTGCCTTTGGCGTCTATAACTTCTGTTTTCTTTTCAGGTTTAAGGTTTGCGCCTATAGCAACAATCTTTTCACCTTTTACAGCTACATCAGCCTTGAAAGTTGATGTTGCGGTAACAACTGTACCATTCTTAAATAGTAAATCCATAAGTTACCTCCTATAAGACTTTTTAATGTTGTTAGTATTATAAAATTAAAGGACCTTTATACAAAGGCCCTTTATAATCATATTTTTACGCCATTGCGTAAGTTTCCATATACAGTTCTGATGCTAAGAATTATTCAAACTTAGTAATCTGAGCATATTCTTCTTCAGTTACATATGACTTGCCGGCCAGTGAAGTCTTCATAAGTAAGATGTATACGATGAAGCCGATTGCGAATGACCAGATGTAGTTCCATTCTGCAAGGAATGTCCAGAAACCAGTCTGCTGGTCTGCAGGAATGAAGTATGCAACTAGCGGAACTATGAATGCTACGAACCATGAAATGATTGCAGCCCAGTTGAATCCGTTGCTGTATGAGTATCTGCCGTCCTTTAAGAACATATCCTTGATGTCAAGTCTCTGCTTCTTAACAATCCAGAAGTCAGCAACCAGGATAGCAGCTACAGGAGCAAGAATTGTTCCGTATGCGTTCATCCATGTAAAGTAAGCCGAACCTGAACCGTAAATCCACCAAGCCTGTAATACGAAGAATGCCATGAGGCAGGTGATAAGTACGCCCAGTTTGTAGCTGATCTTCTTAGGGTTGATGTTTGAAAGACCGTTTGCAGGAGCTACTACGTTAGCAGCGCAGCATGTTGTGATTGTAGCCATGATTACGCCGAATGCAGCGATGAATATGGCAATCTTGTTGTCGATGTGATAGAAAACTGTAGTCGGGTCAAATGATGCAACGCCGTCAGCAATTTTAGTTGCCTGAGCAAAGTAAGCACCAACGAATGCGCAGAATGCCATCGGGATAGGCATACCAAGCATCTGTCCCCAGAACTGCGAGCTGTTGCTCTTGGCATATCTTGAGAAGTCAGGAATGTTAAGTGCAACTGTAGCCCAGAATGCGATGTTGCCCATCAGACCTGTAAGGTATACATAACCGAATCCACCTGATTCTGCGATCAGAGCATCATCGTTAGGCTGTGCCATTACTTCCCAGAATCCCATGCCTGATGCACCGTGAGCATATGTGTAAGCCCAAATCAGAAGTCCGATCATTACTGCAAGCAGGATAGGTCCGCCGATGTTCTGAACCCATTTGATGTTTTCAAGACCGTTGTAGGCAACCCATGCAATAAGAACCATGAATAAGATAAATCCGATAAAAGTACCTTCTGATACTGTCTGCATACCGCCCCATGAAGGAAGGTTGATTGTCCATTCAGAGTCTAAGAATTTAGGAGCGAAGCAACCGATGATAGCTGCGAATGCGCCGCCGCCAACCCATGACTGTACCGAACACCATCCCATAGCAGTGAATGCTCTCAGCAGTGAAGGAAGATGTGCGCCCTTCATACCGAATGTCATTCTTGCGAAAAGAGGGAACGGGATACCGTATTTAGTACCTACAGTTGAGTTTAACTGGATAGGTACAAGGATGATCAGGTTACCTAAAGCTACGTTTAATACTGAAAGCCAAGGTGACACACCCATTGTGATAAGTCCTGATGCAAGTGAAAGTGATGGAATACATATTGACATACCAACCCAAAGCATTGTGATTGTGTATGTAGTCCATGTTCTTTCGGCAACAGATGATGGAGCCAAGTCATCATTGTAGTACGATGATGATGTCAGTTCCTGTTTGGCTTCGTCTGAAAGTTCAAACAAGCCGTTTCTCTGTACTTGTGAATAAGTAGACATTTAAACACCTCCATATAAAATTGTAAATTATAACAATCAAATTATACTATAAATGCCCCTGAATTGTAACAGTTTTTTGATTAAATTCTGTGTTTTTTTACTGCACGATTCTCAAAAAAACCAATGCGTCCCCCTGTTTTCAACGCTTCTCATCATTTATCACAAAAAAATGCACAAATATACAAATTCCCGTCACACTTATTTCATACGCAAACTAATGTTGTTTACTTCCAAAGTCCGCCGCAAATTTGTATCATAATACTGTATACACAAAAACCGGTTACATCGTTGAAAATACAAACACTTCCGGAAAAAATCCTTTTTTCCGAATAAAACCCCTCAAATTTCTTGACATATGCACTGCCGGAGTGATAAAATAATCAGGTGCTATTAAAGAAGAAGTTATCCGCTTCTCACCTGCAGATACGAATCTGCAAGGTCAATATCTGAACTTTGTTATGTTTTGGCGGATACTTTTGTATCCGCTTTATTATGACCTAACTCGATTTGTGAAACAAATCGTTAGTAGGTCAAATACAGAAATTGCCGAGCTTTAGCGAGAGTGCAATTTTTCAGTTATGACCTAACCCCATTTGTGAAATAAATGGTTGGTAGGTCAAATACAGAAATTGCCGAGCTTCAGCGAGAGCGCAATTTTTCGGTTATGACCTAACCCCATTTGTGAAACAAACGGTTGGTAGGTAGCAGTAAGTTCTTACAACAGCATGAAAAGAACTTTTGCATGAG
>CAVDMD010000151.1:0-5179 GCA_963609975.1 bacterium
TATATTTCCACTTTTTTTATTTCAGTTCATCAAGTATATCCGGAAACGGTTCCAGTGAGCGCTTCAGGATACCATGCATATGAGCGATTGCAATACCGTAGTTTGTAACCGGTATGCCGTTTTGTGAGCAGTGTCTTATGCGGTATTTCATTTCTTTTTCGTTCAGCATACAGCCGCCGCAGTGAACGGCCAGAGCATACTCTGACATATCGGCAGGGAAATCACCGCCTGAGGTGAAGGCGAAATTCAGTTTTTTGCCTGTATGCTTTTTTATCCACGCAGGCAGTTTGACAGTTCCTATGTCCTCGCACTGTCTGTGGTGAGTGCAGCCCTCCGAGATGAGAACCGTATCGCCGTCTTTAAGACTGTCAAGTCCGGCGGCGCCTTTTACTGCCTGTCTCAGATCCCCTTTGTAATTTGCAAAGAGAATTGAAAACGAAGTGAGCATTATGCCGGCGGGGACAATTCTGTTCACATATCCGAATACCTGAGAATCCGTAACCACCAGTTTTGGCTTTTGGGAAAGAGAGGCAAGAGTTTTTTCAAGCTCTGTCTCTCTTGTAACCATGCAGAACGCGCCTGTATCGAGAATATCCCTTATGGTCTGCTGCTGAGGCAGTATCAGTCTGCCCTTTGGAGCGGCGCTGTCTACAGGCACGACAAGCACGATGACATCACCGGGGTCTATCAGCTCCGCTATTATTCTTTTGTCTGTTTTCTGCTTCTCTGCAAGAGAGGCAATCATCTCTTTAAGCTCATATATATTTATGTTTTCAAGGGCGCTGACATATATTGAGTTCTTATCTGCCGGCGGCAGGCTGTCAAGCATATCCGATTTGTTAAATGCTGTTATACAGTGTATATTCCTATCCTTAAAGCTTCTGACAAGTTCAAGCTCCTGAGGCAAAAGGCCGCGGGTCGCATCGGTAACGAGGACTGCTATATCCGTTCTGTTAAGTACGGACAGCGCCTTTTGGACTCTCAGCTTTCCTAAATCTCCCTCATCATCAATACCGGGTGTGTCGATAATTACAACAGGACCTAAAGGCAGCAGCTCCATAGCCTTTCGGACAGGGTCTGTTGTGGTTCCCCTGACATCCGAAACAACGGACAGCGCCTGACCTGTGACGGCGTTGACAAGGCTTGATTTGCCTGCGTTTCTCATTCCGAAAAACCCTATATGCAGTCTTTCTGTGTTAAGACTCATGGCACACTCTCCTTATCAGAAACGGAAATCACGCCTGTTGGAGGCTCTGATGGCATCGACGTTTTCCCTTGCAATAGCTTTTACTTTTGGCGCAGGTATTTTTTCGAGTTCTTTTTCAATCAGGGCAAAGCCTGTTTTCTTGGTATCATCACCTGCATAGTCGGTAAGATATTCTGTCAGTGTCATAAGAGCATTAGGGTGGCAGCAGTTGAGAATCTGCCCGTTTTTGCAAAGTGACATGAATCTGTCGCCTGTTCTGCCCTCACGGTAGCACGCTGTGCAAAACGATGGAATATATCCAAGCTCCATAAGCCAGTTTACAACCTCATCGAGAGTTCTCTGATCCGATACGTCAAACTGCTCTGAATCGTGAGGTCTTTCTTCCTCGGTATATCCGCCGACAGATGTGCGGGAACCGCCGCTTATCTGGGAAATTCCTATTGAAAGCGCTTTTTCACGCACTTTTTCGCCCTCTCTTGTGGAGATTATCATTCCTGTGTACGGTACGGCTATTCTGATGCAGGCGATTATTTTTTCAAACAGCTCATCGCTTATGCTGTTGTCAAAAGCGGCGGGATCTATATCGTCTGCACGTTTGATGCGCGGCACGCTGATGGTGTGAGGGCCGACTCCGTGTACGGCTTCAAGATGCTCTGCGTGCATCAGCAGACCTGCAAATTCATATTTGTACATTTCAAGACCGAACAGAACGCCAAGTCCCACATCGTCTATGCCGCCTTCCATAGCTCTGTCCATAGCCTCTGTATGATAGTCATAGTCATGCTTAGGACCTGTGGGATGCAGCTTCAGGTAGCTTTCCTTGTGGTATGTTTCCTGAAACAGTATGTATGTGCCTATGCCGGCGTCGCTTAGTTTGCGGTAGTTTTCGACGGTGGTTGCGGCGATATTCACATTTACTCTGCGGATAGCGCCGTTTTTGTGTCTGATGCTGTAGATTGTATCAATACATTCAAGTATGTATTCGATAGGGTTGTTTACAGGATCCTCTCCCGCTTCAATGGCAAGGCGCTTGTGTCCCATATCCTGAAGTGCGATGACCTCCCTTTTTATATCCTCCTGTGTCAGCTTGATTCTGCTGATGTGTTTGTTTTTCATGTGGTAAGGGCAGTATACGCAGCCGTTCACACAGTAGTTTGAAAGATAAAGAGGAGCAAACATTACGATACGGTTGCCGTAAAAGGCGAGCTTGATTTCCTCTGCCAGTCTGTACATTTCTTCGATTTTTTCGGGTATGTCGCAGGCAAGAAGTACGGATGCCTCTCTGTGGGTAAGTCCCTGACAGACTGTTCCGTCTGCTGTTTTTTTCGGTCTTGCCTTATCTAAAATGCTGTCGATAAGTTCGATGTTGTTTTTGTTTTCCTCTGCATATTTCAGAGTTTCGAGTATTTCCTCGTGGCTGATGAATTCATCTGCTTTGAGTGATTTTGGATTGTAGATTGTCATAAGTGTTCCTTTCTTGCGGTCAGATTTAACTTCCCGTTTAGATTATATTTTTGAAATCGCCTCTGTCTGTGACAATGCGATAGCCTATGGCCGAAATTCTTTTTTTCAGGACTGAGAGGTTTTCGGCAGCTTCCTCATCCATACATATTTTGTCGTTGTAAAGCATATATTTTTTTCTTTCGGAAACAGGGGAAAGATTCGGCATTACAACGTTTGCGCCTGCAAGAATGCCTTTTTCGCGCCCTGTGCCGTCGATAGTTCCGAGGGCTGTTGTTGCCGGAAGCAGTATGTCAGGTTTTATGAGGCGTATCAGAGAAAGCAGATAAACCGTAAGCTCTGACGTACCTGCAGACCTGTCTGCAAAAGGCGTGTCCCTGTGGGGGATAAACGGTCCTATGCCGCACATATGAGGCGAAAATTCCTCTATGAATTTAAGATCCTCCGCCAGTGTGCCTGAGGTCTGATACGGAGAGCCGACCATAAATCCGCAGCCTGTCTGAAAACCGGCAGCTTTTATGGCCTCAAGGCACTTCATTCGCTTTTCAAAGGACATTGATGCAGGGTGGAGCTTCTCATAGTGAGCCCTGTCCGCGGTTTCGTGGCGAAGCAGATAGCGGTCTGCTCCGGCTTCGTACATGGCTTTGTATTCCTCTGCTGAATACTCGCCCAAAGAAAGCGTTACGGCGCAGTCGGGGAAACTGCTTTTGATACTGCGTACATAGCTGCATATATTATCCGCAGTAAAAAATCCGTCCTCGCCGCCCTGCAGGACAAATGTGCGAAAGCCGAGCTCATAGCCTTTGCGGCAGCATTCAAGGACTGTTTCGGGAGAAAGGCGATATCTTGCGCACCGGTCATTTCCTCTGCGGATGCCGCAGTAAAAGCAGTCGTTTGCGCATATGTTGCTGACCTCTATCAGCCCTCTGATATATATATCTTTGCCGTAAATGCTCTGTCTTATCCTGTCGGCCTTTGAAGCGGTATATGCTGAAATATCCTCCGAAAAGCCCTCAATCAGCATTTTGTATTCGTTTTTTTCAAGCGTATGCTCTGCAGCAAGTCTGTCTGCAAGCAGTTTAAGATTATTATTCATCAGACACCACATTTGAGTAAGCCGTTTTGACGCTGACGCCGCCTATATTTCCTATCTTGCCCGAAAGAGCGGAAATGACATTTGGCGGAGCGTCTATGGCAACAGATATTATATTGATATTTCTCTCTTTGTAGGGAATTCCCATTCTCCCGATTATATAGCTTCCGTATTCGTGCAGCAGCGAATTAAGATACGAAGCGGAATCGGGATTTTCAACGATTATGCCCATAACGGCAACTCTTGTTTCCATTAAAGCCTCCTGTTTATTAAAAATATCTGCACCCCGAAAGAATGCAGATATACCCGTAGTTCATATATTGCACCTTTCAGGCAGAATCCGCAGTGCGAAAACTTTGTGTCAGGATTATGAGTACATTTTACCGAAAACACAGGCAGGTGTCAAGGGAGATGAGAAGCACAGATGAGAGTTTCCCTGCAAGCAGAGAAATCACAAGACTTCCCGCCCATATGGACAGAGCCTTTGCAGGACCTTCCTGCCGCAGAAGTATTATGAGAGAGGCAAAGCAGGGGACAAACAGCGTCAGAACAATCATGGCAACAGTAAGCTGCTGCGGTGTGAAAGCAATCTGCTCTGTTACGGCCAGAAGTCCTGCGGCTCCGTAATCTCTTTTTACCATGCTCATTATGAACAGGGAAGCGGCTTCTTTTGGCAGGTGCAGGAAGCTTTCGGTCAGAGGCGAGCATATGCGGCAGAGGTAATCTAAAAATCCGCTGAAGCTTAATACGGACAGTATGACGGAGCCTGCGGCAAACGGAAGCAGTGTTTTTCTGAGAAATGCCATGCCGTATGAAAAAGAGGATTTCAGCAGGGGAAGCAAAGCAGGCATATGTACTGCACCGTTTTTGGGGCGAGGTATGTGATATATTTTGTCTGCGGGAAGAATCAGATTGAGCAGGATACCCGAAATTACTAATACGGCGGCAACGGAGGCTGTATAGAATACGAACAGGGAGGGAGGAAGTACGAAAGCAATGCCGATTATTACAGCCGTCTGCGCCGAGCAGGGAACGGCAACAGACAGCAGGAACGACGCTATATATCTCTCGCGTGAGGAGAGAGTTTCTCCTAATGAGGACAGCGCGGCTGTGGTGCAGCCAAGTCCTGACATCAAAGGCATCAGGCAGCAGGCCGAAAGTCCCATGCGTGACAGGAATTTACCTGCGGTATTTTCAAGGCGCAGTATTATCCCCGACCTTTCAATAAACAGCCGGCAGAATGCAAATACCATTACCAGAGGGGTCAGCATACATATTAAATATTTAACGGTCATAGAGATAATACCATAGGGTCCTGTAAGCAGGTATTCTGCCATTTTGTATTTCAAACCTCCCGTGTATATGGTATAATGTCTGTACACGCTGATTGACGCAATAGCGGCAGAAGCGATGTATAA
>CAVDMD010000152.1:0-2489 GCA_963609975.1 bacterium
CAGCTCTGATATGTATGTCAACGGTGTTTATCAAGCAGCATTCTGTTCTTGATGTATTTGGAGGCATTGCAGTATGGCTCGTTTCGTATGTCATAGTTTATCGCACATGTAAAAATCACAACAGCAGATAATAAATAAAAATATCAGACCTTTTGTATGAAAGCCTGATATTTTATCACTGTGCGTTTTTATAAATATCCTTTTCTGCTCTATTTTGCAGTATAGACGATTTCGCCTTCAGAAATTGTCATATATACACTGGTTTTATAAAAGTCATCCGGTTTGATTTCAAACAGATTCTCATTCATCACAACAAGATCCGCCATTTTTCCTGCTTCCAGTGTTCCTGTAATATCATCGATTCCCATTGTTATTGCTCCGTTAACGGTTACCGAATCAAGCGCCTGTTTAAGACTGATCCTTTCTTCCTTGCCGAGTATGTTTTCATCAACGCTTGAATCTTCACTCATCATAGTTCGAAGCATAGCCAGCTGCATTGCACGTGGAGGATAAGGGTCTGGCGTAACTGCAAAGTCACTGCCTGCAGATACAATGAGCCCCATGTCAAAAAATACTTTCATAGGATATTCTTTTTTTGCTCTTTCACCAAGATAAACAAGTTCAATTCCTTCATAATAACCAGGTGCCTTTACAAACCAGTAAGGATTTGAAGAAAACCTTATATTAAAAGCTTTAAGTTTTGCATAATCTGCAGGGTCTACCAGCTGCATATGAGCAGCAACTGTATTTCGTGACCGCGGCCTGTTAACCTTATTAATATGTTCAACACTTTCAATAAACTGATGTACAGCGGCATCACCAATTGCGTGAATATGAGCATCAAAACCCATTGTGTCTATTTTTTGCATAAAATCATTCAATTCTTCCTGCGTCCAGTTTGGCACACCATACTTCCCAGGCGCATTGGAATATTCCTCTTTCAGGTATGCAGTGCCGCCTTCGACAACTCCATCAATAAAAATTTTTACAAAGTCACCTTCTGTAAGCTTGTTTACCCTTGAATATTTCTCCTTTTTATACGCTTCAAGGCACTTAGCTGCTTCTTTTGGGGAACTGTTATATGCAAGTGCGAACTTGATTTTTAGCTTGTCTTTTTGAGCCATAGCTTTAAAGGCTTTGTGCATATTGCTACCTGCATCGACCATTGGATCAAACACTGAAGTAATTCCGTATTTCACCATTTCATTCTGGTACAGGTCAATAAGCTCTTCATAATTTTCAATAGTCTTCTCTGGGATAAGAGCAAGAAGCAGTTCCTTTGCAGATTCTCTGAAAGCCCCTCTGATACTGCCGTCCGGATTTTTTTCAATAACACCATCTGCAGGGTTTTCTGTTTTCTCTGTAATATGGGCTTTTTCAATTGCCAGTGAGTTTCCCCATACAGAATGACCATCACCCGAAAGGAGAATTATCATCTTATCTGAGCAAATCTCATCAAGGATTTTTTTGTCCGGTCCCAATTTGCCAAATGGAGGATTTACCCAGCCCATTCCTGTATATAAAGGCTGATCTGGATTCTTTGCAACGTGTTCCGAAATCGCTTCTATATATGCTTCTACCGTTTCTGATTCAAGGGCAAGGTCAATTTGACCTGCTGTCTTTGACAAACTGTAAACGCCATGCGCATGCGAATCTATGAATCCCGGCAGTACAAGTTTTCCTTTAAGATCGAAGGCTTTCTCTGCATCTGGCAGTATTTCGCTGTTTGTGCCTATTTTTTTTATGTATTTACCATCAATCAGAACTGCCTGATAAAATTTATCGTTACTGTATATTTTTCCGTTATATAATGCAATCATTTAAAGCCTCCTGCTTCCTCATATAATTCTTTTAAGTTCTGTTTCATCCACAGTTCCTCCTGCACGTTTAATTTCAAGTTGCTCCATAAGTTTAGCAAAGGAATTTTTTGTAATAGGATAAGCTGCACAGCATAAAGCTACAATTAAAAAACAACCAACAGGAATGCACATTACAATACTGCCTACTCCGTTCAAGGAAGAATCCATAAGAACTCCTGCTGCAGGATCAAAGCCTATAAACGTCATTGCTTTTGTCAGCACCTGTGTTCCTATTGCTACCGAAATCTGAAAAATGAAGCCATATAGAGACATTATTGAGCCTTCCTGTCTCGTTCCGTATTTATATTCATAGACTTCCGCCATATCGTACATAAGAGGATATATAAGGAGCCAGAAGGAGCAGTTTGCAACGCCAAACAGCGCAAGCATAATTACAAGCATTACAAATGAATGTATTCCGACAATGTAAAAAATTATCATGCTTATCCCTGAAACAACCATTCCGATTGCCATTGCAAACTTCTTGTTTGTTTTTGTTGCAAAGAATGAGACGATAAATGTGAGAATCATTCCGATAAAAATCCAGATAAGCATTGCTGTTGAATACTGTACTTCTGACAGACCGCATGTGTAAGTCACATAATATACAAGGCCTGATGAGAATACTGT
>CAVDMD010000152.1:2499-5151 GCA_963609975.1 bacterium
CTGTATATCCTATGCCGAAGAAAATAACTATTGCAATAATCCACTTGAAAGGCTTGAGTTTTATTATCTGTAAAAATATTTTGATTATATTATTTCCTGCAGGCGTCTCTTCTGCTGTAATGGGCAATTCCTTGTTTTTAGTTGCTAAATATGAGACAAGAATTGCCGTAAAACAGATAATTCCCAGGATAATGGAATAAACAGTCCAGCCTTTTCCTTCATTTCCGACAATTCCTGCAATCATTGCAACGCCTGCCATAGGGAGAGAAATACCAAGTATATTGCCGATACAGTTCATAAAAGTTGCAGGAGTTCTAAGCTTCGTTCTTTCATTGTAGTCATCAGTAAGTTCAGCACCAAGCGCATTGTATGGAATAAGAAATGTACCATACCCGATGAAAGTTATAATAAAAATTACAAAATAATATGCAAAAAGCGCTCCGCCTGAAAACGATACAGTCTTGCAAAGAAAAGAAAGACCTATAAAAAGCATACCCCCTCCTATAAGCAGGTATATTCTTCTTGTTCCTCTTTTTCTTCTGGTTCCGTCACTGACAGGCCCCACGATAACAGCAAAAACTGCTGCAATAATTGTTACTGCTGAAATAAGTGTTCCTGCAATTCCTGCACTCATTCCTGCTATAGCAGTAAGAAAATACAGAAAATACATTAGAAAAAAATTGTTGGCTGCAGCATCAGACAGTGCTCCAAAGCCATAACCTATAATGGTTTTTCTTGTTAATTTGTTGTTCATTTTCTCTTTTTTCTCCTATAAATATACAAGCTTTAACTTATAGGTTTAATATAAAAATAAAAAGATGGCAAAACAAGTAAGTATTCTGTCATCTTTAAGTGGGATTCAGTCATTTTTTAATGTAAGCCTATTGAATTATGCTGTTAAGGGTATTAAATTGCGCTATTGGTTTTGTTTGCGTTCAATTATAATAATCATTTTTTCTGTATCCTTGCCTATACTTAAATTTTCACCTCTGCAAATATCCAAAGTTCTTACAGACTCCTTCCCTGCGGTCGTGTTTATTGCAGTTACAGAGAATTCGTCTTCATTAAATAAAACAGAAAATGCCTCCTGTTCAGATATTTGCCCCGGTTTTATTGTTTCTGTGTCGTTTGATGTTAATTTTTCATATCTGCTGTTTTTGTATATTATAGTTTCTTTGCTGTATGTTCGTTTGTATTCTGCAGGAGACATATAAAACAAGCTTCTGAAGGCAGTATTAAAATACTGTGTTGATGAAAAGCCGTACCTTTCACTTATATCATTTATGGATTTTTTCCCTTCAAGTAAAGCAATTTCAGCTCTGTCGCACCTTATAATATTAACGAATTCCTGAAAAGATACTCCCACGGCTTCTTTTATATAATGTGATAAATATGCCTTACTTATTGCAAATTCATTCGACAAGGACTCTAATGTGATTTTTTCGTCAAACCGGGTGTACATATATTTATACATCGAATGCATTCTCTGAAGCAATTCGTTTTTCTCCTCGATACTTGTTATTTCTCCTGCTGCAGTAAAGTGCTCTATACTATACCTGGATTTTAGTACTTTTATAGTATCACTGACCAGGCGATGCATTTCTTCGGCTGTTGCATTTTCATATTTGTCTGCAATATTACATATTAATCTTAACACTTCCTGATATGATGCCATATCTTTTGTCACCACCTCATTGGAAACTGTAAAAACGTTCTCAGAAGCAGGTAATATGTGATCCGAAATGTGAATCATATATATTTTTGCATCTTCGCCCGATGCTACTATTGAATGTGCGTCAAAGGGGTTTATAACAATAAACTTTCCTGAACTCAGAGTCTCGTTATGGTAAGACACTTTAACTCTGGTTTCCCCTTCCAGCACGTAAAGCAATTCCAGGTGTCCGTGAATATGTATAGGCAGTTCAGTACAACTTATTTTTTCGACAGACACAGTATCTCTGAATCTTCCAAAATCAATTTCCAAATATAATGGGCTGTTGTGATAATTTTTCAGATCAAACATATTTATTTCTCCTCATCATATTCTCTCAGTCTCTCAAAGCGGTAACCGGCACAACATATACGCCGTCAGGGCGCTTAAATGCCGCATTTGCCATACCGCATATGACGCAAAGAAATTCCGGTTTTGATGCCGTCTCCTTTTCAAAGGCGCTGCTTAATGAAATCAGTTCCTCCGCCGCCTGCTCCACCTGATTGAAGCCAACCTTGATTTCAAACATTCCCCATCTCCCGTCCGGAAGCTGCACAATGGCATCAGCCTCTTTCCCGCTTTCGTCGTGATAGTGATATACCGAAGCATTACTGCACTCAGCATATATTCTAAGATCCCTTACACACAATCCTTCAAACAGATATCCGAAGGTATTAAGGTCTGTCTTGAGCATTTCAGGGGTTGCTCCAATCGCAGCAGCCGCAAGGGAAGGGTCTGTAAAGTGCCTTTTGGGTTTTTTGAGTGCTTTTACAGAGGATCGAAGCTTATTCTCAAAAGCCGGCTGATCTTCAATCAGAAACAGTCTGTTAAAGCAGCCGAGATAATCTGTAACAGTATTATCTGTTATTCCGCCGGGTTCGCTGTTATTGTCAGCATATTCTTCGACATCTCTTTTTAACTTTTTCTTTGGAGTCATATTG
>CAVDMD010000153.1:0-5124 GCA_963609975.1 bacterium
GGCGATAAGCACTACCATGTATGCGAAAACGGCTGCGGTGCGCATCTTGATGAGGAAGCTTGCTCAGGCGGTACAGCAACGTGTATCGCAAAGGCTGAGTGTACAACCTGCGGCAAGGAATATGGCGAGAAGAATGCAAGCAACCATGCAGACACTGCGACAACATGGACAACAGCCGAAACGACCCACAAAGAGACATATACTTGCTGCGGCGCAGTAAAAACTGCTGAGGAGAATCATACATGGTTGGACGGGGAATGCTCAAAGTGCGGTTATAAGTGTCTGCACTCCGGCGCGACAGATGATAGCAACTGCACCACTGCGGTGGTGTGCAGCACTTGTGGCAAGACGACAGTAAAAGCTAAAACTGCTCATGCATGGGACGAATGGAAATCCAACGGAAACGGCGAACACACCCACAGTTGCACGAACGACAACTGTAGTGTGACCGAAACTGAAAACTGCTCCGGCGGTACGGCAACCTGTATCGCAAAGGCAAGGTGTGCAACTTGCGGCGCGGAATATGGAGAACTTGCAGAGCACGATTATGACGAATCTGCATGGGGATATAAGGGGGCAGACGGTCATGCCCATACCTGCAAGACAGAGGGCTGTACCGCGCATGATACGGTGCGTGCTCATATTTCAGGCGGAGCGGCAACAGAATATACTGATGAGAAATGCACAGAGTGTGACTATGTGATTAAAGCGGCACTGGGGCATACGCACCGGTGGGAACCTGTTTCAGAAGTACCTGCCACCTGCAAAACTACAGGGATAAAGGAGCATTACAAATGTTTCTGCAATCAGCTTGCTGTTCTGTCAGGTGAAGACTACAGTATTACTGAGGAAAATGATTTGATAATTGCTCTTGATGCAGATAATCATGAACAGGCTGCCGACTGGACTACAAAGACAGCGACGCAGCATGAAAAGAAATATCCGTGCTGTGGTAAGATTGTGATTGAATTAGAAAATCACAATTGGGATAGCGGTACAGTGACTACTGCTCCTACCACAACATCAGAGGGCGTTAAAACATATACCTGTGAGGTATGCGACGCTACAAAGACAGAGACTATTGCCAAACTGCCTTCGGGCGGCGGTTCATCAGGCGGCACAGCTGTTACTCCAGTTACTCCGCCTGAGACCGATACAATCACTGCAGATGTGACAGGCGACAAGACATCGGTTAAAATTACTGCGGAGATTTCAGAGAAATCAGCTACGGTTGCCGAGATAGGCAAAACCGACCTTGACAAGGCAGGAACAGGCGCAGACATTACTATAGACCTGTCAGTGCTGCCAAAAGAAATTACATCGGCAACAGTAACCAAAAAGAGCCTTGAAAATGTATGTGACTCCGAAACAGAGAAAGTAAGCATAAAGCTTACCGAAGCCACTGTGAATATGGACAGAGGCACCCTCGAAAACATTATAGACCAGATGGAAGGCTCAGACCTGAAACTGGTTGTTGATAAACACGAGGAAGCCATGGAGTCTATGAGCGAGGCGCAGAAAACCACCGTTACAAATATGAATGATCCTAAACTCATGGACGCATACTTCATATCCGGAGGCACCAGAATAACAGACTTCAGGGGAGGCAGCGTTGACATCGAAGTACCTTATCCTGACAAAAAAGGAGTTAAGGCATGGTATATAGATGATAACGGAAACAAGGAAGAGGTACCTGTGAAATATGACGGCAGGACAGCAGTTATCACAGTATCCCATTTCAGCTACTATGTTCTTGAAGAATATACCCCTGAAACTGCAGAGCCTGAGACAGCAGACACCCTGGACAAGGTGATTTATGTCAAATCGATTAAATACACCAAGAAAACCGGAACCAAAATAACATTTAACAAGGTGCCGGGTGCAGACGGATACTATATATACGGCAATAAATGCAATACAGACAAGGTGTATAAATTTAAGAAACTTGCAACACTTAAAGGCAATGACAATACGGTATATGTTCACAAGGGCACTGCAAAGAACACCTTCTACAAATACTATATCAGAGCATACAAGATAGTAGACGGCAAGAAAGTGACTCTCAGCACATCTAAAGAGATACACTTTGTAACAGATGTCAAAGGCTACGGCTACGGTAATCCTACAAAGATTAAACTGTCAGTCAGCAAACGCACTATCAGCAAGGGCAAGACCTTTAACCTTAAAAGCAGGGTCAAGGTATATTCCTCTAAAGAAGTACTGCTTCATACAGCTAAGGTCAGATATGTATCCTCTGACAGCAGTATTGCGAAAGTAAACAGCAGCGGCAAGATCACTGCCAGGAAAAAAGGCAAGTGCTATGTATATGCAATAGCCCAGAACGGCATTGCAGCCAGAGTAGCCGTTACTGTAAAATAACTGAAACAAGGTACATTGCCTTGCCGATTAAAGTTAATATCAGAAATAAAGGGTGCAGAGATGCTGTAATTGCAGAGTCTCTGCACCCGTTGGCTGTGTTATGCGAAGAATTTGTCGTAAATACCGAATACAAAAATAAACAGAACTATTGCAGGCAGTATATACGTAAGATACGGCTTCATCCAGTCGTGCATCCTGAGTCCCTCGCCGGTGTTTGCCTCGGCCTTGAAATTGTTCCAGCCCCAGCCGTATCTTGTGACACAGAAAAGCAGGTATACAAGTGAGCCGAGAGGCAGGAATATGTTGCTTACAAGGAAATCCTCCACATCAAGGATTGCACCGCCAAAGACCGCAAAGCCGTCCCAGCTCCACAGGTTGTATCCGAGTACGCATGGCAGTGACAGCACGGTTATTAGCACCAGATTTACAAGACCCGATTTTTTTCTGCTGCAGCCTGTAAGTTCCATGCCGCAGGATATGATGTTTTCAAAAACAGCCAGAACTGTTGAAAGCGCTGCAAATGACATAAATATGAAGAAAAGACTTCCCCACAGTCTGCCGAGATTCATATCTGCAAATATGTTTGGCAGGGTGATAAAGATAAGTGAGGGCCCTGAGGTCTGATCCACATTGTATGTAAAGCAGGCAGGAAAGATAATAAGTCCTGCGGTTATTGCAACAAAAGTGTCAAGCAGCACTACTCTTACAGACTCTCCCAGCAGGGAATGCTCCTTGCCGATATAGCTTCCGAAAATAGCCATGGCGCCGACACCGAGACTAAGGGTGAAAAACGCCTGATTCATAGCGCCCACCAGGGTATTCATAATGCCAACCTCCTGCATACGGTTAAAATCAGGAAGCAGATAAAAGCTCAGACCTTCTTTGGCTCCCGGCATAAAAAAGCTGTTTACAGCAAGGATAACCATTACGGCAAGCAAAGCTATCATCATTACCTTTGTAATGCGCTCCAGACCGTTTTGAAGACCTCTGATGCAGACAAATATGCCTATAAAAACAACAAGTACCATCCAGAAGGTCATAATTCCGGGGCTTGAAAGCATTTCCGAAAAAGCACCGGAAACATCCTCTGCGCTTGCACCGTCGAATTTGCCGGAAGCGGTCAGATAAAAATAGTGCAGCATCCAGCCGGTAACGGTAGTATAAAACATCATAAGCAGATAACAGCCTATAAGTGTGAAATATCCGTGGATATGCCATTTGCTTCCCGGTTTTTCAAGTGCCTGATAAGCCTTGACCGGACTTTTCTGACTTGCCCTGCCTACTGTGAATTCCATGCACAGAATAGGCAGTCCCAGAATAACAAGAAATATAAAATAAAAAAGCACAAAGGCTCCGCCGCCGCCCTGACCTGCCATATACGGGAACTTCCATACATTGCCTATGCCTATGGCGCAGCCTGCTGATAAAAGAATAAATCCCAGTCTGGATTTAAGTGTTTCGCGTTCCATTTGCTGATTTCCTCCTGATGATATAATACATACAGCCGATTATATCACTATGCCGGCGATGGTTTCAAGGGGACAGGCCATTGTTGAAATTTTGAGATATATTGCAGAATATACGGTGGCGGAGTATTTTCCTGCTATGCAAGGCAATTCATAATTACTGTAATCATCATTTCTTTTTCTGCAGGCTTTGACTCTGCAATCATGATTGTGAGAGCAACCAGAGTGTGGTCGTCAATAAGTTTTTTGCCGTCTGCAAACAGTACGCCGTTTTTGTCAAGGAAATACAGAAACATAGTAGCTGCAATCCTTTTGTTGCCGTCGAGGAAACTGTGATTTTTTGTAACAAAGTACAGAAGATGCGCAGCTTTTTCTTCGAGACTCGGATATAACTCCTGTCCGCCAAATGACTGATAGATATTACCGATACTGCCCCGGAAAGAATCATCTTTTTCTCTGCCGAACAGATCCGATTCATCACCAAAGCGCATATGAGAGATTACCTCAGTACATTCTTCATATGTGAGCCTGTAGGATGCATTGTTTCCCTTAGGGCGGCTCATATTCTGGTGATCGTATGAATCCAGCATAGTAAGAGCTTCGCTGTATTTTTCGATTACGGCCAGAACCTGTCTGCTGTCAAGCGTATTCTCAGTCCGCTTCATAATCCGTATTACTTCTCCAAGCTGAGTAATACGGCTGCTGTTTACTGCATAGCCCTGCAATATGTATTGCTTTAGTACGGAATTTGCCCATTTACGGAATTCAACACCGCGTTTTGATTTCACACGATAACCGACTGAGATAATGACATCAAGTGTATAGTATGGTACCAGCTGTTTAACACCTTCAACACGCATTTTTTGCGTGTTGTTAATTTTGCTAACTTCATCTTCGGAAAAAACATTGTTAATATGCTTTCTGACTGTTTTTTCATCTCGTCCAAATAAAGCAGCCATTTGATTGGCGCTCAGCCACACTGTCTCTCCGTTTACCGGAACCTCAAGCTTTACTTTATTGTCTTCTGTTTCAAATAGTACGATTTCATTCTTTTTCATAATGTGCCTCCTCGTATGATTTTTTGAGGTGCCTGCGCATTTGAGACAATAAAAAACGCACAAGCACATTGCAGATTTACTGCAAATATCCTTGCACGTTTATGCTCGTGTATAGCCCGGCCGGATAAGACCTGTATATATTATACCACCATGACAGCTTCAAGGTGGCAACGCTATGCTCCAACTCACTTCGTTCGCTGCTGTCCGTTTCGTCAGCAAAT
>CAVDMD010000154.1:0-5112 GCA_963609975.1 bacterium
GTTGCCATTGACATTATAGCCGAGACCTCTGGACTTTCTAAAGAGGAGATAGAAAAGCTGTAAATACGGTGTATATATAAAGGCAGATGATATAGTGGGAAGTCAGATCTATACTTGCCCAAAACAGGATAGCTGTCAAAAGCATATACAGAGCCGATGAAAATGAATTAAAAATAAGATAAGACAAAACGCAGTCATCAGAAACTCAGGTGGCTGCGTTTTTGTGTGCATATTTATTAAGGCAATTAAGCCCGAAGAGCCATAAGCTATATATAAATTTTTTTGAAAAATTTTTGCATACTTCATATTGCTCTCAAAAAGAGGCTTTAACGCAGTGATTGCAAGGCATACAGGGAACAGACAGGTATGAGAAAACAGGTGAAAAAAATACGATATGGTGTAATTTTTACATTGTTTTGGGAAAATAGAATCACAATGCTAAAAACTTACAAAAAAGTTGTTGACAGGGTATACAACAGGGGATATAATGACTGTACCAATTGATTGGGTGTGAAAGGTGTATTAAGCAAAATGTGTAAAAACGAAAATTATGTGAAAGGAATTTATGATGGGAGAGAAGAACAACAAAGGAAAAATTGTAATAACAAAATACAAGCAGGAGCATAAATTTGAAAACAATGCGCTGCTGCTCAAAAGAGGCGGTGCCATGCAGGGAGCCGGTTTTGAAATAACGGCGGCAGAGGATATCAGAGATTGCTGCGGTAACATTGTTTACAAAAAAGATGACCTTGCAGCCCATAGCCTTAAAACCGATGAATCCGGTATTGTGCAGACACAGGAGCTGCCATACGGCAGATACAATATCTATGAAACAGACGCAGGCCATGGCTACAGAATACACGAAAACCATGTAATGCAGGTTGATCTGAAGGACAAACAAATCTGTGTTAATGTAGACAGCGACCTCATACTCGGTACGCTGAAAGTATGTAACAATACTCAGTTTGCCATGACTTTCAGCATATACAACGAACAGAGGAAACTGATACTGCACAGTATAGTGGAGGATGGCTGCGCAATAAGCTTTGACGAGATGCTTCCTGTCGGGATTTATTACTACAAGGATATCAACGGCAATAAAATTATGGTGAGAATCCAAAACGATACGGATTCAGTGTCGGTTGAGGCAGGTCAAAACGGAGTTGAGATAAGCGTGCGCCCCAAAAACTGCTGTGAAAACGAATTTATATTATACAAGGTCGATGATTCAGGCAAGCCCCTGATGGGTGCGGTGTTTGGGCTTATCGATATATACGGCACAAAAATATGCTTTTCCTGCTCAGACAAAGAAGGCAAAGTAACATTCAGGCATCTCAAAAAAGGCACATATCTTATTAGAGAAATAGAAGCTCCAAAAGGATATGAAGCATCTGAAATTAATATTGTGTTTTCAATTGATGATGACTGGGTAAACCAGAGCGAACGGATTAATCGCGGCGATAAATTTGAAGATGTATATATTGTTGTTGCAAACGAGCAATGTACGGGGCATGAAAACATATTTGATACAAAGGACATTGGCAGCAGAGAGCCTGAAATCAATTGTGCGGCAGAGGAAATCACCAGCGTCGCAGGGGTTGTGTTCAGAGCTGAAGCAAGGTAGCAGGTGAAGATTATGGAAAAATACTTAAACAGGGAATTTTTCTTGCAGCACAAGAAAAAAATAATACAGATAGGAGCCGCTGTACTGATACTGATTGTTGCAATAGCAATTTATGCTGCAGGTCACAGCGGGGAACCGGATGATATTGAAGTTGCGACAGGCAGTAACGACACTGCCGCCGCAGAGCAGGCAGAGGAGCCGGAGGAGGTTATTGTCGATATATGCGGAGCGGTAAACGACAGCAAAGTCGTCACGCTTCCGTCAGGCTCCAGAGTTGAGGATGCGATAAAAGCCGCCGGAGGTCTTACTGATGAGGCGGATCTTTCAGGCATTAACAGAGCTGCAGAGCTTGCAGACGGCGAGAAGATATATATACCTACCGCCGATGAGGTTGAGCGCGGCATCGAGCTGCCTTCAGCAGAAAGTAATATATCCGCAGACGGCAGCATAAACATAAATGAAGCAACTGCAGAGGAGCTTGAAACCCTGAACGGTATCGGACCTGTAACCGCTGAAAAAATAATTCAGTACCGTACCGAATACGGTAAATTTGAAAGCAAAGAAGAACTGATGGAGGTAAACGGTATAGGAGAAAAAACCTATGCCCAGATTAAAGATAAAATCCGGGTATAAACAGGGAAAATTACGGCAACACTACTGTTAAGAGGTGGTGTTTTATGTTCAACAGAAAAAAGAGAATATATGAAAAAAAGAGCTTCTATATCCTGATTATGTCAGCCCTCCTTATAGCCTTGGGAATATTTGCGGTCCCGTGGGGAGGCAGCCAGAAACAGGAGGCAGGCAGCGCATCTGCACAGACTGCTGTGCCGGAGGAAGAAAACTGGTGGGAGGATGACGAAGAATATGAAGAAGAATACTCAGATGAAAACGATACAGGCAATACTGATAAAAACAGCAGCCAGGGTGGCAAAGCAGGAGATATAGACAAAAGTCAGCTCCCGTATTATATGGCAGTAGAGGAAAACGGTCTGATAAGTGTGTACTATTACGACAAAAACGGAAACATTTCCAAATACAAAGACACAGAGATCACCTACAGCCTTCTGAACGAAGCAGACCAGCTGTCTTTTTCGGAAGGAATAATGGTCAAGACAAAAGATGCTCTCACAGAGCTTCTTCAGGACTTTGAAAGCTAGGAGAAATGTAAACAATGATGAAATCCTCTAAAAGAACTGTAATATTTCTTGCAGTTCTTGCCTTTATACTTATTGCAGCCGGTATCTTCACCCTGCGGCATTTTGAGCAGAGCAGGCAGGCTGTCAGCATTGTATCGGAAAAAACTCTTGTTCCGGGAGGAGAATCAATAGGCGTCAGAATGGACGTTGCAGGCGTGCTTATCGTTGATCTTGAGGGCGCAGCAGAATATTCAGGGCTTAAAAAAGGTGATAAAATCATTGCGGCAGACGGAATCAGAGTATCAAATGCGCAGGAGGTTCAAAAAATCGTAAACAGTATCAGAAGCAGCATAGAGCTTACGGTTGAAAGAAACGGCAGCAGCAGGAAGTATACGGTGACTCCGCAAAAAAGCAGCACCGACAACACCTACAGGCTTGGCATCTGGATCAAGGACAAAACCGCAGGCATAGGAACTTTAACATATTACGATCCCGACAACGGCTCCTTTGGGGCTCTGGGGCACCCGATACTTGACAGCGAGACAGGCACGAGGCTTGATATCGAAAAAGGCCTGCTGCTTTCCTCTGAAATAATAGGGATTGAAAAAGGCGCAGACGGTATTCCGGGTGAAATACAGGGCGTGTTCAAGGCTCCCGACAGCCCCCTTGGGGAGCTTGTCAAAAACACTGATTACGGTATATTCGGCACGGCAGACAATACGGTTTCACAAAAAGAAGCAGTTCCGATAGCCTCTCAGAGTCAGGTGAGGGAGGGAAGCGCATATATTCTTACTACACTTGATGATAATACCGTAAGAAAATACAGCATAGAAATCGAGAAAAAAGAAAAACAGAATTCTGCAGATACCAAAAGCATGATTATTCACATCACCGACAAAAGACTCATCGAAAAATGCGGAGGCATAGTTCAGGGCATGAGCGGCAGTCCGATAATTCAGAGCGGCAGACTCATAGGTGCGATAACTCATGTATTTGTAGAGGATCCCACACGAGGCTATGCTGTATATATTGAATGGATGCTGGAGCAGAGCAGCAGCATTATATGACTTTGGGCGATAAATTAAACATATGTTATAAAGCAGCTTTTTGATAACAGAAGGCTGTTTTTTGTCGGAATTTGTGAAAAAATAGTTTGCAAAATATGTAGCACGATGTTGGGAAATATCTTACAATTTTATTGTAGTTTTTGATGTTTATTAAAAATTATTCGATTGTTTTGAAAAAAGGAGGTGAAAAAATGAAAAAAATATCGGTTGGAATTGCAGATGATAACAGGGAATATTGTGACCTGATATCAGACTTTTTTTCCGGCAGTAAGGAAATAGAAATATCTTTTGTAGCAAATGATGGAATAAAAACAATAGACAGCATTAAAAAGTACAACCCGGAAGTTCTGATTCTGGATATGGTAATGCCGCGCCTTGACGGTGTAGGTGTGCTTGAGGAAATGAACAGCATCGAAATGGATTCATACCCCAAGATAATTATACTTTCAGCGGTGGGGCAGGAAGCTTTTGCAAAGAAGGCTATAAGTCTGGGAGCAGACTATTACATGGTCAAGCCGCTTGATATGAAACTGCTTGAAAAACGTATCAGGCAGGTTTCCGGCAAGGAGCAGCCTGCAAGCGACAGCAACAGGCTTAATGTATTTAAGGGAGTAGTGAATCCCGACAGAGCAGGCTCTGCAGATCTGGAAATAGAAATAACAAACATAATACACGAGGTAGGAGTACCGGCACATATAAAAGGCTATCAGTACCTCAGAGATGCCATAGCGATAGTTGTAAACGATATGGAAATGCTGGGTGCAGTGACAAAGGAGCTTTATCCTGCAATAGCGGCAATGAACTCAACTACTCCAAGCAGAGTCGAGCGTGCAATCAGACACGCAATAGAGGTTGCATGGAACAGAGGCAAGCTTGAAACCATAGACAAACTGTTTGGATATACAATTCACAATGATAAAGGTAAGCCTACAAACAGTGAATTTATTGCAATAATAGCGGACAAATTAAGATTGGAGCGTAAGGTAAGCTGATCCGAAACAGCAGGGATCAATGTAAATATGACAGTAAATTAACAGTAAGATAATGAACATAGATATAACTTATTAAACTTCTCTTGTTTACAAACAATAAGAGAAGTTTTTTTATGACCTAACCCCATTTGCGAAGCAAATGGCCGGTAGGTCAAATACAGAAATTGCCGAGCTTTAGCGAGAATGCAATTTTTCAGTTATGACCTAACCCCATTTGCAAAGCAAATGGCCGGTAGATAGCAGTGAGTTCTTACAATAGCAAGAAAAGAACTCTTGCATGAGACCTGTCACAA
>CAVDMD010000155.1:0-4951 GCA_963609975.1 bacterium
GGTATGCACATAGGTGCCGCTTACTTCACAGTTGTAAAGGGTGCAGTTTTTGGCCTTGCCAATAAGTCCGCCGCCGACCATGCCGCCGTCGGTAATAAGCGTCAGCACATTGTCAACGCAATTAACGCTCAGATCGCAGCCGCTCACAGCCGTGTTCACCACAGTGGTATCCTCGGCATAGCCGATGAGGATGCCGCCCAGCATATCGGCGTCCAGCGTAGAGTCGCTGATGGTCAGGTCCTGAATCGTTGCGCCTTTGGTATATGAAAACAGCGCAGTGCTCACAGCAACACTCAGTGATGCATCGTAATTAAGCCCGGAGATGGTATGTCCGTTGCCCTTGAAGGTACCGGAGAAAGGCGTACTGCTGCCGATAGCAGCATAATTGCCAAAAGAGAGTGCCGAGCTGTTGATGGCCGCCCGATCCTCATCCGTCAGCGTAATGTCTGCCAAAAGCTCTATGGTATCACCCTCAAAGGTTTTCGTTTTGCTCAGATCCACAAGATATTTCAGATCGGCAAAGCTCTTCACCTCATAGGTCGTGCCTGCCGCTTCGACACTTTGGGCCATAGCCGGCAGCATTCCCGCCAGCATCACCGCTGCCAGCAGCACGGACAGAATTCGTTTATGTAATCTCATGGCGTAACACCTCCCTGCTCGGCAGGCCATCCTGCAGCCTGCCATACATTGTTCCCGTTGTTTTCACTCTGCACAGCCTCCGCTCTTATATGCAGCGTAAGCTGTCCGCCGGCAACAAGTCTGAGTTTTCTGCGATTAAACCTGATCTTTGTCATAAGTGTATTCGTTTCCTCGTTCTCCGCCAGAGCGGCGCTTTCGTAATAGTACCAGCCTTCTGATTCTTTCCAGTCATCAGTGTTAATATCAAAAGAAAAAAGATCCGCAGGGAGCGCTATTTCCTGCCCGTCACTGTCAGTAGCCGTCATAGACAGTGAAGCCCTGACATAAGCCGGGTGCTTCCCGGTATTCTTCACCCGAACAATACGGGAATATTCGTCTTCTGAAATATACACAGGGGTTTCCTGCGCAAATGGAACCTCCACCCCGCCGGACAGGGTATTTTCTATTACTTCAAGTTCCACACTGCCATAGACAATATGATCATTTACCCGTCCTGTATGTGTGCGAAACGCAATGACAAAGGAAACTGCAGCCAAAACCAGCAGTATCAGCAGTATAATAAGCAGTATGTTCCGTTTACGCAATTCCATTTTTTCCTCCGTATGTTAGTTTGCAAATTGTCAGCAGTTATATTGATTAGTCGACGGCAAGGTTATCTGCCCAGGTTTTAGCGGCAGCATCAGCTGCAGTTTCAAGGCTGTTACCTTCTCCGTCCTTCGCCTGATGTATGAAGGCATAAACTGTCATTGTCGGGGACTTTGTCCCGTCAGCTTTGACAAAATCATCCTTTGTGGCTTCTAAAGACACATTAACTTTTTCAAATATAGGAGTTGTCCATTTGTCTTTTTCATCACTAGTAGGATCCAGCATGGTATTATACTTAAAAAGGCCGCTTACATATGTACCTTCGCTGTTCCCCGGAACAGCCTTATCTTCAACAGCTGACCACCCTTCATTCAGAGTAAATGTCACATACTTATTGGTAACGTCACTTTTTAGCACCTTGTTTTCTATATACACATAAACATATGCGGGATCACTGTCTTTGCCTATGCCGACATAAGGGTCTTTAGCTACGCTATTGCCCGGTACCAGCTTGCTCCCGTCTACCCAATTAGGCTCATAGATGTAGCCGTCAATGTCAATTGGGTTGCTATCATCTCTCGGATCAACAGTCGGATAATCGAAATCTCCTACCGTAAATGTGTTTGTTTTGCTGGATGTTGCTGTCATGTACGCTATTGTGCCCAGTACTGCAACGGCCACTAATGCCACTGCAAGGCAAACGGTCATAATTGATTTAGTTTTTGTTTTCATTTGTTTTCTCCTTTTTTGTGTTATTTATTGGTACGTCTATAGACGTTGTACCCTCTTTAGTGTCCGAGTCCTCTTTTGGAGGTGTCAGCAGCACTGAAACCAGTATTACCAGTATTACCACAAATGCTGCGGCGCATATCCCCAGCGGTTTTTGCAGCGTATCATACAATACACCCAGCTTCGGTACACAAAATACCGGCAAACCGATAAGATTTTCAAACGGCACAGGGCTGGCGTCCTGTATGATATTGCCCTCTGCATCCAGATTATCAATACCTTGAGTGCGGAAATTCTGCTCCCCGTAGTTTATTTTCCATACCTGATGTACTGCAATGGTATCGTCATTAAGATAAAATGTAATGGCATCACCCACCTGCACATCCTCCGGAGCAGCCTCCCTGACATAAATTATTGAGCCTACCGGATAGACTGACTGCATACTGCCTGAGGTCACCACATAAGGTGTATACCCTATCAGTCTGGTGCCTGCAAAAGCAAAGATAAGAATAACCACTGCAATCAGTATAATATTCACAAGCATATTCCATATTTTAACCAGTGCTTTCACGGCCACATCTCCCTTCGATATAAAAGTAGCGGTAATTGGGAAAAATCATACCGGGCTGAAACCCTTTTTTCCTGCTGTTTTAAACTGTTCTGCAATATACCTCTTGTATTACCTTTCAGCAGATTCATTATCTCCGCTATTTTCGATTGTTTTATAAATATATTTTTGGAATTATATAGTCATACCTTATGTAGCTATATATTACTCCCTTGCAAATAACCTGTCAATACTTTTTTTGTTATATTTTAGGTGCTATATTTTCATTTTCCCAAAACAATGTAAAAATTACATCGTTTTTGCACCTTTTTTACATTGTTTTCATCTCCTCATTTTACCTCCCTATCCTCTGAACCCGTTGCAGCCACTGCATCAGAGGGGTTTTCCCCAGAGCATTTGGGTGTTTAAATTACCTTTATCAAAAAATTTATATATCCCTCAATAAAACATCTTCGATTGTTCCCACAGGAGTAAGCATACCGTTTCTCCTGTCACTTACTGTATCTGCAGAATAAATGGCTGCTGCTATCAACATAATCAGAATTATGTTGATAGCAGCAGCATAGCAGAAGTGAAATCGGCAAATCGCATTGAAATAATATGCGGCTGTTTTTAAAAGGAGTTATAATTTTCAGACCAATGCAGGAGCGTTGGTCTGAAAGTCGTGTGATTTTTTTGTTTACAGTGCCAAAAAATCTGTAAAGCTATTGAAAAAGGTAAATTTTTTTGGTACAATCGGTGCTGTTTGTAATATGTAACAAAACCATTTTTCCACATAATTCTGATTATGTGGCTTTTATTTTGCGCATCTTTTCTAACATCGCAAAAGCCCCAGTCTCTGTATCTGCCTGCGGCATATCTCCCATGTCGCCATTGTATAAATACGTGTGGTGTTCACCGAGGAATGCCCGAGTATATCGGCAAGCCGGACAATGTCCTTTTCAATCGAGTAAAATGTCCTTGCAAACAGATGTCGCAGATTATGCGGAAACACCTTGTTTTTGTCTACTCCCGCTCTTTCACAAAGAGACTTCATCATCCTCCATATATGCGACCTGTCAAGAGGCCTGCCCGTCTTGGTTACAAATATACTGCCGTTTGTTATTCCTTCCTCGTTCGCGTATTTTTTGAGCACCCTGCACAGCTCATCAGGTATGATAATAACACGCAGCTTGCCCTTCATATGCACCTCGGCACGTCCGTCTCTGAGGGATTCCTTTGTAATATAGCACAGCTCCGACACCCTTATTCCGGTTGAGCATATCGTCTGCATAATAAGATTTAATTTGCGGCTGCCCTTTGCCTTTGCCGCTTGCAGCAGCCTTTCATATTCTGCTTTGGTAAGCTCTTTTTCGTTTTTGACAAATATCTGCTTTTGGATTTT
Source organism: bacterium (assembly GCA_963609975.1). Classification (GTDB taxonomy): domain Bacteria; phylum Bacillota; class Clostridia; order Peptostreptococcales; family Anaerovoracaceae; genus UMGS973. Next base: position 3,906 of record CAVDMD010000155.1, read on the forward strand.
TATATTTTTCACCTTCAGGTCGTATTCTCCGGTAAATTCAAAAAAGCTGTTCAGCGATGAGAGCATCGAATTAACGCTTCCCGCCGAATAGCTTCTTATTAAATATTCCTTGTATTCTAATACCCTTGCTTTGGTAAGTCTGCTCTGCCCAAGCCACGCAGCAAACGCCGTCAGATCACGGACATACTTCTCAACCGTTGCCCGCGCCTTTTCTTCATCATGCAAATATGCCCTGAATTCTCTGATTGTTTTGTCCGTAATTTTTTTCATTGCTACAGCTCCTTTTTTGTTTTATTCCTCGTATATTCTACCACAAACATATAAATATGCTTTGGAGCCGCCGGAAAAAGAGGCAGTTTTCCCGGCTATTTCATCCATAGCCGAAAAAGCTGCCTCTCTCGTATTCACTCTCATCTTATAATTCCAAATGCTCCGGCATCTGATGCGCCATCAATACCGCTTAATACATCACAGTCTCCGGCATCCTCCGTAATAACGGTCAGTATGCACGCCATAAGCGCAGTATCCACACCTTTTTTGATATCCATTATATATACATCATATTCGTCATTTGGCTCCTTGTATATTTCGGCAAGCACACTGCGTCCGCTGTGTATTATCCCCTTGCCTTTTTTAATTCTGAGCTTCCAGTTGTACGGTGATATTCTGTATCTGTTCCTGCGCGTTCGCTTTACCTTGCATATGCCTGTATCTGTTTTGATTTTATATACCGGACTTAGTTTTTCAAAAACAGGCATTTTAATCTCTGCGACCTTTTCTTTTTTGTCACTGTACAAAATCTTTTTGAAAACTCCCGCTCTGACATAATTTATCCTGTCTTTTTTCCGGTTATATATTTCACATTCTCTGCCGTGTTTGTCTATAAGGTATATGTGCATAATCTTTCCTCCCTGTAATCAACCTCCTGCTTTAGTACATTATAGTACAAAAAGACCCCTCAAAGGGTCTTTTTGATATATAGATATGCTGTATTATTCGATAATCTCAGTTACAACGCCTGAACCTACTGTTCTTCCGCCTTCTCT
>CAVDMD010000156.1:0-4096 GCA_963609975.1 bacterium
GAGGCAGAAGATTAAATTCTACCTCACTACAGGGTGGCGCAGCCACTTTTGTTCTTCTGCAGTTTTCAGCAGTGGCTGATTTGCAAGCTCCTTTGCAACTATCTGCTTTGCTGAATGCACAAACTCTTTCAGTGCCGGAGACACATACTTCAAAGCTCTGGTGCACATACCCATGGTTCTGTAAAAGTCGCCGTCTATTTCTCTGTAGACCGTATTCTCAGGCAGAAGTCCCACCTGAAGTCCCGAAAGAATATACACTCCGAGGTTTTCGGCAGCCATGGCGATTCCTGCCGTATCGCTTGCCACATAGTGCCTGATATTCGGTGTGAAGGCCTGTTTTTCGACAATTATGTTTACAATATCATCCCAGCCTTTGAGAGGCATTATGAAATCACAGCCGTTAAGGGCAGATATCGGCACTTTGTCATATTTGGTGAACGGATGATCCTCATGCATTGCAAGACAGACAGGGTCTTTGAATAACGGAATAAAATCATAGCCCTTGAGTGAGAAGCCTGACATAAATCCGATGTCAATTGTTCCGTTCTGCAGATTAGGTGCAAAATCGGCAAACGGAAACTCATGAACCCAAAGCTCGATATTTGAATATGCATTTGAGAAATTTGCAACTATCTTGGGCACGAAGTTTACCATCATACTGTTTTGCGAGCCTATGTGTATGGTGCCCGATGCAAGTCCCTTGACCGACTGAACGGTGTTTTTCATATCGCTTTCGGTTTTTACAAGCTGATAACAGTAGTTGAGAATTTTTTTGCCGTCTTCTGTAGGCTGCAGGGCATCGCGGGTTCTCATCAGCAGAGGAAACCCTATCTCATCTTCAAACGCATCTATTATATGGCTGATTCCCGGCTGGGAATAGCCAAGAGCCTTAGCTGCTTTGGTAATGCTTCCGAGTTCTGCTACTTTAATGAATGCCTGATATTTAATCATGTGTGTCACCTCTCATTCAAATTCTGAATAAAGCCTCTAAACTTTGTTTATCTGAACTGCCTGCAATTGTTGAAACAGACAGCGATGCATTGTTTTCGCCAAAATTAATTTTACAATTCAGATAATGAATAGTCAACATAAAGTTTATTCGATTTATTTGTGCCCGAAATCACCTTACAATTTTATCAGATACAAAAATACTAATATCTATCACACTAAATTTCAGAAAGGAGACTGTAATGAGCATAAGAGTAGCAGATCACGTTGTGCTGGGACATCAGGACGATGTGAAGAAGGTGACAATTACAGTTGACGGTAAGAAGCTCGAAGCAAGAGAGGGAGAGATGGTTCTTGCCTGTCTTATCGCAAACGGAATAATTGTAAACCGTTACACTGCCAAAAGAAACGAACCGAGAGGACTTTTCTGCGGTATAGGCCAGTGCACAGACTGTGCAATGATTGTAAACGGAAAGCCTAATGTGAGAACCTGCATAACACCGGTAAAGGAAGGCATGGTAATCGAAACACAAAGAGGCGTAGGAAAGAAGGTGGCTGCAGATGATTAAAAAACAGGTGGTTGTCATTGGAGGAGGCCCTTCGGGAATGGCGGCGGCAATAGAGGCCGCAAAAAGAGGCGCAGAGGTTCTGGTTGTCGATTCAAACGGCAAGGCCGGCGGACAGCTTTTCAAGCAGATACATAAATTCTTCGGATCAAGCGCCCACAGAGCCGGAGTGAGAGGTATAGACATAGGTACGCAGCTTCTTGCGGAGGCAGAGGATGAGGGAGTCGAGATATGGCTCAACAGCCTTGCAATAGGTCTCTTTGATGAAAAAATCATAGCTGTCGAGATAGGCGGAGATGATGAGGAAAAAAGAGTTGTCAGGGTGCAGGCGGAGAAGATAATAATCTGCTGCGGCGCATCGGAAAACGTAGTAAGGTTCAAAGGCTGGACTCTGCCGGGAGTAATGGGAGCAGGCGCTGCGCAGACAATGGTAAATATCAACAGAGTGCTGCCGGGACAGAGAGTTCTGATGGTCGGAACAGGCAACGTAGGTCTCATAGTTTCCTACCAGCTGATGCAGGGCGGAGCAGATGTTGTGGCGCTTCTTGACGTGGCTCCTAAAATCGGAGGATATGCGGTACACGCTTCAAAGATTACAAGAGCCGGAGTTCCTATCCTGACAAGACACACAGTGCTTGAGGCAAGAGGACAGGAAAGAGTAGAGCAGGCTGTAATAGTTGAGGTTGACGAAAACTTCAAGCCGATACCGGGAAGCGAGCAGACAATAGACTGCGATGTGATTGCCATAGGAGCAGGACTTAAACCTGTAGCAGAGCTTGCGGCAATGTACGGCTGCGAAATGTATTTCAACCCTGTACAGGGCGGCTGGGTGCCTCTGCACAACAGAAGCATGGAAACAAGCTGCGAGGGCGTTTATGTTGCAGGCGACATCACAGGTGTTGAGGAGGCAAATACAGCTCTTGAAGAAGGCAGACTTGCAGGAATAGACGCAGCTGCAAAGCTGGGATATATAAGTCTTGAGGAAGCCGCAGAGGAGCAGCAGGCAGTATGGGCAAGACTTGACGGATTGAGACTGGGACCTCACGGAGAAAAAAGACATCAGGCAAAGATGACCCAGATGGAGAAATATGAAGAAGCAATGGGAGGTGAAAAATAATGTCAGTATTATCATGCGGATATTTAACACTGGACGAGCTTAAAAAGTCCATCAGATACCCATCGGAAGAAAGAATGGCAAAAGGTCCTGTTGCAATAGCAGAATGCGTGCAGGAGATACCTTGCAACCCTTGTGAGGGAGCCTGCAGATTCGGAGCCATCAATATAGGGGAGCCTATAATCAATCTTCCTTGTATAGACGAGGATAAATGCACAGGCTGCGGAGTCTGTATCGCGCAGTGCTCAGGAATGGCCATATTCGTGGTAAACAAGGCATACGGAAACGGTCAGGGAACAGTATCCTTCCCTTATGAATACTATCCGCTTCCCGAAAAAGGCCAGAAGGTAAAGGCGGTAGACAGAGCGGGCAGGGTTGTATGCGACGGAGAAATCGTAAAGGTTATGAACCCCGAAAGCTTTGACAGAACACCTGTTGTTACAGTAGCGGTGCCTGTTGAATATACAGAAGAAGTAAGATCAATCCGGAGAAAACCTGATACATATGTACCGGCGGGCAAGGATGCAGTGCAGAGATTTGATGACGATATGCTTGTGTGCAGATGCGAGGAGGTAACCATAGGAGACATCCGCAAGGCAATAGCAGACGGAGCAAGAGATGTAACAGGAGTAAAGAGAAGAACAAGAGCGGGAATGGGACTTTGCCAGGGCAGAACCTGCGAAAAAATGGTACAGGCAATATTAAGAGCAGAGCTTGGTGAAACAGCCGAGGAGATAGGCAGACACACATCAAGACCGCCTGTAAGACCTGTGACGTTCGGATCACTTGCAGGAGGTGAAGATGATGAATAAGACTTACGATGTAATGGTACTCGGAGCAGGTGCCATAGGCTCATCAGTAGCTTACCACCTGACCAAAAAAGGTCTCAAGGTTGCACTTGTCGAAAGAGGCGACATAGCAAGCGGCACCTCATCACACTGCGATGCTGTAGCGCTTATCTGCGACAAGAACCCGGGTATTGATACCACTATGGGATATGCAAGTATTTTAAGATACCTTGAGCTGCAGGAAGAACTGTCATATGACTTTGAATTTCATCAGAGGGGCTGTCTGTATGTATGTGAGACAGAAGCAGAGATGGAAGCTGCAAAGGGCTATGTAAAGGATCAGACTGCGGACGGCTACGATATGAGAATGCTTGATGCACAGGAAATCTTCGATATGGAGCCGTACCTTGCAAGAGACCTGATAGGCGGCTTCTGGTCGGAGCCTGACTGTTCGATGAATCCGTACAAACTGTGCTTTGCCTATGTTGATGCGGCAGTAAGAATGGGTATGGATATTCTGACTCACCACGAGGTAAAGGACATACTTATGGAAAACGGCAAGGTGGCGGGAGTTGTTACCGATCAGGGCACATACAGAACAGACAGGGTTGTAAACTGCGGCGGCGTGTGGGCGCCTGCGCTGGGAAATATGGTAGGCATTGATATTCCTATCAAGCCGA
>CAVDMD010000156.1:4106-4922 GCA_963609975.1 bacterium
GTAATGATTTCCGAAAGGTCGTTCCCTATCTGCAATCAGAAAATACAGGAATTCGGATATATGATGTCCAAGTTTGAAGACATTGAATTCACAAGAAACGTAAGCGAGAGAGTTGAAAGAAACAATGTAGCGATGGTAATCGAACCTACAGAGGCCGACAACTTCCTGCTGGGCGGCAACAGAGAATTCAGAGGCTACAACATAGACTCCGAAATAGAAGTAATGCAGGCGGTAGCCGAAAGAGGCATCAGGTTCTTCCCGATTATGAAGGAAATGAACTGTATCAGAACATATTCAGGTTTAAGACCTTGGGTTGTTGACCATCTGCCTATCGTATCCGCTGTTGACACGGTTCCGGGATACTACATTGCGGCAGGTCACGAGGGTGACGGTATCAGTATGTCTGCAATTACAGGCAAGCTGATGTCACAGCTTATGACAGGCGAAGAAACAGATTTTAATATCGACAGACTGAAATTCTCAAGATTTCAGAAATAAATAATTATTAAAAAGAGAGGACAATATTATGAGTAAGAAAATCCCTTATGGCGTAATGGTGCCACTTGTAACTCCATTCCATGCAGACGAAACTATCGACTGGGAAGGCTACAAAAAAGTTATTGACTGGTGTATTGACGGCGGAATGCACGGCATACTCGTAGGCGGCTCAACAGGTGAATATCATATGATGACACTTGAAGAAAGAAAAGAGCTTATCAAAAAAGGCTGCGAATTTGCAGAGGGCAGAGTACCTGTAATGTGCGGTACCGGAGAAACAACCGCAAAGGCAACTGTCGAGCTTACAAACTATGCGGC
>CAVDMD010000157.1:0-4753 GCA_963609975.1 bacterium
TGCAGCTTCTTTGGCGGATTTGTATGCTTCATTACTTGCCTCCTTAGATTATATAGCATTAATTATTTCTTTTCCACTATATTTTAATTACTTGTTTTACTCAACATCTTACTTTTGTAAAACTATGGATTATTCCGGTCAGCTATATATTACTCCCGCAGAGATAACCTGTCAATACTTTTTTTGTTATATTTTAGGCTATATATTTTCATATTCCCAAAACAATGTAAAAATTACATCAAAATCGCACCTTTTTCACGCTGTTTCACATAACCCATATTCCCTGCACCCTTTGCAGTCACTGCAACAGAGGGATTTATTCAGATACGCAAATTACCCCTATCAAAAAATTTATATATTTTTACTGTATGCAGATACTCTGCCGGTTAACTGTCATGTGAATGCTAACGATAGTGACAGTAAATCCCCCGACCAAGGTAACACTCCCTGATTTTCTGCATAATAGAAGGCGGTCTTTCGACCGCCTTCATTGTTCAGGTTATTTAATTCTAACACTTCTTACTTTTGACCATTTGCCGTAAACTTTGGATCCGTCATCAAGAACAAGGTATCCTCTGACCTTGACATAATATTTGTCTCCCGAAACCAGACCACTTACAGTCTTTTTTGCTGAAGCGTTGGCTTCTGCCTTGGTTGATTTGAATGTTGCAGTTTTGTATGTACCGTATTCAAAATCTTTATCTCTGCTGTACCTTATCTGATATCTTACTGTACCTTTTTGTGCAGCAGCTACTTTTTCAAAGGCAACGCTCATTTTGCCTCTTGAAGAAGATACAACACTGCCTATTTTGCCTGTAGGCGGTTTAACTGTAACTGTCACTTTAGCTTCAGCAGGATAATATTCCTTATTCCCTGTAGTTGTAATGGTTATAACGGTTTTGCCGCAGCCGTTAACCGTAACCGTACCGTTTGACGATACTATGGCAACATTTGTGTTGCTTGAAGTATAGCTGTAGCCTGTGCCGTCTGTAGTGTTGCTTAATATTCTGATAGCAAACGGTTCCGATTTGGTTGTCTTACTGTTATAAGCTGTGTATTCAGGAGTTATAGCTCCGTTTTTGCCTAAAATGCTGAAGTATGCTGTGCTGCTTCCTGTGCTTGTTCCGTATTTCTTGGCAGATACAAGAACGCTGGCTGTACCCACATTGGTATTGTTAAGGTATGTAACATCATAATCTGTTGACGGAACAGTCCTTGTTCCAACTTTTACTGTAACAGCAGGTCTCTTGGCATATCCGTCATATGAATATGAAGTAGTTGAAAGTGTTACGGTAGCATTTGACAGATTGTATTTGATTGCAAACTGTCTGGTTATGCTGCCTGCATATGAACCCTTACCTGTAATTGTTGCTATGGCTGTACCCGGATAAATATTTGATGAGTATGTCACAGTGTAATGCACATTCTCTGTCAGCAGAGTTCTGGCTGTGCTGGCTGTAGCTCCGCCGTAATATACATATATATTCGGCTTAACAGCATATCCTGTATATGTCTGATCCGATACAGTCGGTATATATACAGTACCTATATTTGTATTACTTCTGTAAGCCAAAGTATAGTCAGTGCCCTCTACAAGAGTTGTGGTACCATACTTAACAACAGGTTTAGGTGTAATTGCATACTTAGTATATTTCTGATCTGCTATTGCATTGACTGTTACACTTGTATTGCTTCCCAGATTTATTGTAGCCTTTGGCGAAACAGTGTAAGGATTAGTACTTCCCTCTATTTTGTAGAAATTTGTGTCTACATAAGCTTCAGGGTTATTAGCATATTTGCCAATCTGTAGCTGCAATTTCCCGCTATACTGAGCAATTTCATTTTCTGGTACGGTAATCAGTCCTTTTGTCGTAGCTGTGTCTTTAATTATAAGGTTGCCATAGCATGTAACGGAAGTTTCCAGCGTAAAGTCATGTCCGTTTACGTCTATTGTAATACTCCCGGAATCAACTACAGCCGCTGTCAGTTTGTTTTTATTAGCAGTAAGGCTCACTCCCGTCAGTTTAATTGTAGCCGTACCTGCGAGCTTTGCAGCAGCAAAAGCCTTCTCCAAAGTCGTATATTTAGTGCTTCCAATCATCGCCTGATACTCTACGGTATAGGTATTCAGGGTTCCTGAAGAATCCGTCTTGCTGTTAATGACAACACTCGCATCGTCACCAAACAGGAACTTCAGAGGATCTGTCCCTGTGTTAAAAGCTGTACCTGTATTTGTTGCCGTTGTCACATTAAGGTTTGCCTGTGGATTCGCCGTTCCTGCTTTTGGAGTCATTAATCCGCAATTTAATGTGCCAATACTGTTATCTGCCGTAACATCTATTTTATAATCTCCAGCATTTCCTGTCAGGTTCATTGTTGTAATCGTTGCTCCTGCCAATGTTGCACCTGTTGAAGTATTCAGAGTTCCTACTTTTGAGTTGTTGCTAAGTGTAACAGTTGACGCTTCCGCTTCAGTCAGAGTTGAAGCGTACGCCTCTAAATTTGTCGCTTTTATCGGCGCGTTAAGTGAAGCCGATCTTACAATAAGCTTATTCGCTATTCCTCCGACTGCAGGTATTGAAGTTGAAGTACTGTTTGTGCCTATAATTTCAAGTTCTACGCTCTCTGTACTAGCATTTACTGCAATCGCTCCCACTGTTCCGCTCGTTCCTGCAGTTAATGCTGTAAAATCAACATTACAGTTGATTACTTTTGTTGAGCCAGTTACTTTTCCGATAAGTCCGCCCACTGCAGAAGTTTCGGCAGCGCATTTTATGCTCGTACCTGTAACCGTTAAGTTCTTAATTATTGCATTGTTACTGGTTTGTCCAAACAGTCCGGCAACAGTTGAAGTTGAATTTTCCATTTTCAGACCTGAGATTTTCTTGTTATTCCCATCAAAAGTCGCTGTAAAGGCTGTAGTATGACCTATAGGCTTATCCCAAACATATGCACTCAGGTTTATATCATTTTCAAGCACTACAGTATAACTATTATAAGTATTTGCATTATCATTTGCATACCAAGCAAGTCCTTTTGCTGTAGCAATATATAATGTGCTATTGGTGCTATCTACTTTATAGTCATAACCTGTTTTCTGAGAGTTTTCATTATAAGCTTTTACATCACTAATTTGGTCTGACCACTTGGGCGGTTCAGCCGCAAACGCCCCCCCAGCCGGTATCATACATACTACCATACACACCGTAAGCAGTATGGCTAAAATCTTTTTCATAATCTAAACTTCCTTTCTTTGATATATATACTTGCATATATCCCCCTATTGAGATACATCTTTGTACATTTTACTACCTTGTGCAGGCTATTTCAATCAAACCTATAAATATTTACATTCTTCCCGTAATTATGCCTTATTTGTCCACTCAAAACCGCAACTTAACCCCTGTTTTCCTTTTTACCGCACTTTTTCATCCATGCCTGCACCCTGCGCACCGCCGCAGCCTCACCTGATAATTCCCCCTGATTTGTGTTTATGGTACCAAATCAGTACCATGCTGTATGTGGTAAAATAGCCCATACGATTATTTATTATGGAGGTAAGTTTTTATGGCTGCATTTAAGGACAAAGAGCGCGGGACATGGTTCTGCAAGTTTTACTACACCGAATACACCGGTGAACGGAAGCAAAAGAAAAAACGAGGGTTTGCGACCAAAAAAGAGGCTCTGGAGTGGGAAAGGAATTTCCTGACCAAAGAAAAAGAGGGAGCGACTATGTTTTTCAAGGATTTTGCCGCTGTCTATCTGGCTGATTTTGCCGCACGCTACAAGGAGTCGGCGCTTGAAACCAAGAAGCATATACTGCGCACCAAGCTGCTCCCCTATTTCGGCAAGAGGCGCATATGTGATATTACCGCTTCGGACATACGCAAGTGGCAGAACAATATGATGGGCAGAGGCTACTCCCCTACCTATCTGCGACTTATCAACAGCCAGCTTTCTGCTGTGTTTAACTTCGCCGTCAAATACTACGGACTCAAGGACAATCCCTGCAAGCGGGCGGGCAGTATGGGCAAGAGCAGAGCTGACGAGATGCTGTTCTGGACAAGAGATGAGTTTATGGCGTTTATCGAGGGAGCCAGAGCAAATCCCACCCACTATATGATATTTCAGACGCTGTACTGGACAGGGCTTCGTGAGGGCGAGTTTCTGGCGCTGACTCCTGCGGATATTGATTTTGAAAGCAGGAATATAAGTGTGACAAAGTCGTATCAGAGGCTCAAAAGCAAGGATATTATTTCTACTCCCAAAACCGCAAAGAGCAAGCGGACTGTTTCCATTCCTGAATTTTTGTCCGATGAGCTTGAGGCTTATGTTCAGGGCATGAAGCAGGAGCAGAGGATTTTTCCTTACGAAAAAAACGATCTGAGAAACTACCTGCGCAAGGTATGCGCCGTTACGGGGGTTAAGGTTATAAGGGTGCATGATATAAGGCACTCCCACGCTTCTCTGCTGATAGAGCTGGGGATGTCGCCTAAGATAATAGCAGACAGGCTGGGGCATGAGAAAATAGAAACGACTCTCAATATCTACTCTCACCTCTACCCCAACAAGCAGGAGGAGGTTGCGGACAGGCTGCAGGCGCTTTTTTAACGATTTGATTTGTGTTTTAGTACCATAGGAGTACCGCAAAATAAAAAAGGGCAAGGAGTATGCGGTTTGCAGGGGGATAATTCGCTATTCAAATCAAATCGTCAGCCCACAGGAACAGGGAAATCAAGGCTACGGGGACTTT
>CAVDMD010000158.1:0-4737 GCA_963609975.1 bacterium
TACAGGAATGCAGAAGTGCTTTTGTATTGCATATTTTTAGATTGTTTCGATTATTCCCTGACCCGGTCTTTCGCCTCTTCTGAGTCTTGGCTCAATCTGTCCGAATATGATTTCAGGTACATATGATACATCCGGTACCAGGAAGTCAGGTTTTGCTGCTGCAAGCTGATCATAGTTGTTTGATCCTGATGCATATAAGCCGATTGTCCATGCTCCTGCATTGTTGCCGCAGATCATTCCCGGTGCTGTATCGTCAATCTTAACTACTGCTTCGCAAGGAATAGGTCTCTTTGTGATCTTGTATGCACTAAGCATGCAGTCATATACCATGAACGGACTTGGTCTTCCCGGTACTTTTTCTGAATTTGTAACCACGTCAAATTTAAGACCGTATTTGTCCTCTAACACCTTGTTCAGTGCAAGAGAGTCTTCTTCATAGTAACCTGTGTCACAGCCTACAAGTATGCCTGCAGCTCTCAGCTTCTCTATGCACTCAACTGCTCCGTCAATAGGCTTTGCAAGATCTTCGTCAACTATGTACTTTGACATCAGAGGTCTGAATGTTGCAAGCACTGCTTCGAAGTCATCCTCGTTCCAAGGTCTTCCGTATTTTTCCTCCCACTGTGAGGATACTTCCGGAAGGCTCAGAAGCATTCTTAAATGTGTAGGCTTGAAGTTGCCCATAGGTTTTCTGATTTCTGCCCAGTCGCATTCGATTCCGAATTCTTTCAGAGCTTCATAAAAAGGAATAACAGGTGCCTTGCAGCCTCTTAAATCATCCTTTGGCCATCTGTGTCTTAAATCTCCGGGGCCGTCGCAAAATGTTCCTGCTGTGTCAAGTACAGCTAATTCAATTTTTCCTGTATATCTTCTGTTGTACATAGTTTTTCTCCTTTCGGTATCAGCTTATTATATAATGTGTGTAAATGTCTTACCGGCGCCTGCGCAGTATTAATACTGCACAGGTACTTTAATTCCAAGCTCTTTGAGACCTGCTTCGAGGCATTCAAAGAAATCATCAATGTCTTTAGGTACGATTGTTCCAAGTGCGCATAATCTGAATGTAGGCATATCTGAAACCTTACCCGGATAAATAGTGAAGCCTCTTTCGTATACATAGTCGTGTACTTTTTCAAAGCTGAAATTAGGGTCATTCGGATATAATACGGACACTACCAGTTTTGACTGCAGTTCTTTTGGAATTATAGTCTTAAATCCAAGTCTGTCAAGACCTTTGTAGATAGCTTCCCATAATGACTGGTGTCTTTCCCACTTGGCCTGTTCGCCAACTTCCCAGTATTCCTTGATAGCCTGTCTTGTAGCATATATAGTCTGTACAGGCGGAGTGAAATGCATTTCACCCTTGTTTTTTATGAAATCATACTGCATAAACAGGTTGGTGTAGTATGATCTTGTAGGATAGTTCTTTGACTCTTCGATTTTAGCCGTATTGCCGATTACATATGACAGGCCTGTCATCGACATAAGACCCTTCTGGGCTGATGCCATAATAAAGTCAAGGTTGTCCCTGTCCATGTCAATAGGAATCATTGCATAGGTTGAAGTTGTATCAACTACCATTGTCTTGCCGTATTTGTGTGCAACAGCACCGATTTCTCTGATCGGGTTGAGCACACCTGTACCTGTTTCATGGTGGCAGCAGTATACTACAGCGATATCAGGATCAGCTTTGATGGCTTCTTCTGCTTTTGCCACATCGATAGGCTCTGTGATAGGCAACTTGAGATCTATGTAATCCATATGATAGTACTGTGCAACCTCTGCTGCTCTTCCTGAATATGCACCGTTGTCCAGTACAAGAATTTTCTTGCCCTCAGGAACCAGTGAGTTTACACAGGCATCAATATTAATTGTACCTGAACCTGTAAACAGAACTGCTGTGTATTTGTTCAGGTCGCCATGAACAATCTTCACCAGATCCTCGCCCATTTCTTTCATAATCTGTCCGAATTCTTTTTCTCTAGGGCAGATGTCCGGAACTACCTGTGCATACTTAACAGTATCTGTAGTAGTTGCAGGACCAGGGTTTAATAATACATTTCTTTTTACCTTAGGATATTCCATTTTAAACCTCCTCATATAATATATATTTTCACCGAAAATAACAATCAAAATTATTTAATACAATCAATTATTCAGCTTCTTTTTTCTTGTTAACTCCCCAGCTTGCAATTATTGCAATCACGATTATTGCAAAGCATGTGCCGCCTATTGCGGTAAATACCAGTGTCCAGTTGCTGCTGCTGGTCAGAACGCTTCCGAAGTAGATTGCCTGAACTGATGCTCCAAGATATGCAAAGCAGTCTAAAACTCCTGCTGCAGTTCCTGCAAAGGCTCTGCCGCCTACGTCTGTAGCATATGCCCATACCAGACCGTTTATTGCGTAGATGAAGAAACCTGCCGTAAACAGCAGCACGCCTGCCATTATGCCCGGTTCTATGCCTTTGAAGAAGAATACCGTGGCGCCTGCAACACCTGCACAGATAACAACCATAGGCAATCTGTTTTCTTTGAAGAATTTATCTGAAAGCCAAGGAATTACGAATGTGCCGAATGCCATACCAAGCGGCAGAAGCACGGTTCCGAGAGCTCCGTCTTTTACATCAACTCCAAACTCCTGAACATAATATGTAGGTATCCATGTAAGAAGTCCGTATCTAGCAATGCTGGAGCCTGCAATTATAAGCAGCCAGCAGTCAAATCTCCATTTTTTCAGCAGATATATATACGGATAAAGCTTGCCTTTTTCGGCAATGAGTTTTTTGAGCGCTTCGTCCTGCTCATTTACCTTTGCATCCTTGTCGACATAATCTTTAAGGCCGATTTTTTTAGGGCTGTCTTTTGATACAAATATGTAGATTATTCCTGCTGCTACCATGAAGATTGCCGGAATAATAAATCCTGCCTTCCATCCCATGTCAGGTAATACCACGAATGAAAGAGATACGGTAAGTGCCGCGCACACCTGTCCAAATCCTGAGAAAGCATTTGCAAATCCTGTTGCAAATCCCCTCTGGTCACTTGGCCACCAGTTTGAAAGCAGCGCTATTCCCGGAGACCACAGCATTGACTGGAAGTAACCGTTGAAGCCCCATAAGATAGCTATAATTACAATACTTGAAGAAAATCCTATAAATATGTTTGCCGCAGCTGCCATAAACATGCCGGCAATTATAAATTTATTTACTCCAAAAATTTCACCCAGTCTGCCGTTAAACAGATGTCCTATTCCATAGGTCCAGAAAAGCACCGATGATAAAATCCCTAAGTCTAATTCGGTCCAGCCTTCTTCTGCCATCATTGCAGGCATTGTGTACTGAAGATTCAATCTTCCGCAATAAAGGATACAGTACAGTACAGAGAATGCCAGCAATACTATCCATGCATTTTTCTTAAAGATTTTGTACTGTTCCGGAGTATAACCAAGCATATCGTTTGCTTTTGTCTTATCACTCATTAATTTGTTCCTCCACTTCTGTACATAACACTCTTTTTATGCTAGAATATATGCGGTTCTTTATGAACTTTTTTATATGGAGTGTTCTTCTGATATTTTTGCCGTTACAGAAGAACACTCTGTCTTGTATTTTAGATTGTTTCGATTATTCCCTGACCCGGTCTTTCGCCTCTTCTGAGTCTTGGCTCAATCTGTCCGAATATGATTTCAGGTACATATGATACATCCGGTACCAGGAAGTCAGGTTTTGCTGCTGCAAGCTGATCATAGTTGTTTGATCCTGATGCATATAAGCCGATTGTCCATGCTCCTGCATTGTTGCCGCAGATCATTCCCGGTGCTGTATCGTCAATCTTAACTACTGCTTCGCAAGGAATAGGTCTCTTTGTGATCTTGTATGCACTAAGCATGCAGTCATATACCATGAACGGACTTGGTCTTCCCGGTACTTTTTCTGAATTTGTAACCACGTCAAATTTAAGACCGTATTTGTCCTCTAACACCTTGTTCAGTGCAAGAGAGTCTTCTTCATAGTAACCTGTGTCACAGCCTACAAGTATGCCTGCAGCTCTCAGCTTCTCTATGCACTCAACTGCTCCGTCAATAGGCTTTGCAAGATCTTCGTCAACTATGTACTTTGACATCAGAGGTCTGAATGTTGCAAGCACTGCTTCGAAGTCATCCTCGTTCCAAGGTCTTCCGTATTTTTCCTCCCACTGTGAGGATACTTCCGGAAGGCTCAGAAGCATTCTTAAATGTGTAGGCTTGAAGTTGCCCATAGGTTTTCTGATTTCTGCCCAGTCGCATTCGATTCCGAATTCTTTCAGAGCTTCATAAAAAGGAATAACAGGTGCCTTGCAGCCTCTTAAATCATCCTTTGGCCATCTGTGTCTTAAATCTCCGGGGCCGTCGCAAAATGTTCCTGCTGTGTCAAGTACAGCTAATTCAATCTTTCCTGTATATCTTCTGTTATACATATCATTTCCTCCTTGTAAAATACTTTTTATTTGGGATAGTTTCCTGACAATTCTGATTATACATATTTTTTGCGCCTTTGCAATATGTTTTGCTTTTTTTAATTTGTTTTTTGCTGTTTTTATTTTATTTTTGCTGTTTTTGTGCGTTTTTTAATTATATGTTTGTTTATGATTACTACTAACTTGTGGATTGCGTTATAATTCACAAACCGGCAGGCCAAAGAAAAAAAGTGGAAATATACGGAATTAAAATTCCTATTTCCACATATCGCACGCAAGGTG
>CAVDMD010000159.1:0-4719 GCA_963609975.1 bacterium
AAATTAAATAAACCGGGCAATCAGAGCGGTCAGAAATGGCCGCTTTTTTGATGACAATGGAGAGCTTTATGAAAACACATATGTGCATATACAGCGAACATGCGTTTACAATAGGTAATGTGTGTGGTATAATGTGTTTCACAGAGATTGACCGTAAGGTCGCAGTAAGTTCTTACAACAGGCAGGCGAAGAACTTTTGCATGACACCTACTAAGACTCATACTTCGCCAAGTTAGGTGTTCAGCAGTAAGTTCTTAGCCAGCTAAAGCCGGAGAACTCTTGCATGACACCTACTAAGGCTCATACTTCGCCAAGTTAGGTGTTCAAGAGCCGATGTGCAACACATACCTTTTGAGGTTATCATTGTGGTATAATGTGTTTGACAGCGACTGGTCAAAAGAACAGAGCTGATTAAACACACATACCTTTTGAGGTTATCATTATGGTATAATGTGTTTCACAGAGAAGAAGCCCTATCCCTGTTTACACAGTAAACAGTGGCAGGCCTTTTGTCAGGATTGCCCGAAGCAAAGCGAGGCTGCAATCTACGGCATGACCGTAAGGTCGCAGTAAGTTCTTACAACAGGCAGGCGAAGAACTTTTGCATGACACCTACTAAGACTCATACTTCGCCAAGTTAGGTGTTCAGCAGTAAGTTCTTAGCCAGCTAAAGCCGGAGAACTCTTGCATGAGACCTGTCGCAATTTGCTTACACAAATTGGACTAGGGCTTCAAGAACTGATGAAACACACATACTACCTTAAAGTTATCATTGTGGTATATTAACCGTAGGGAATTCAGTGCCGTAATGATGTTAGGAGTGTACTGGTCCGGTGAGGCAAGTTGATGTTGTTAAAACAATCTGAATAATATATAATATGTGCAGTAAATGCACTACGTTTACAAGAGGGTATGATTATGAATAATGCTGGTAAATGTGTTTAGGTATAACTTCAAGGCGGAGCAGGGATGCTTGGTCTTGGAGTTTTGTTTTTATATGTTTTATAGTTAGAGAGCAAATAATAAACTGAGAACAAAATGTTTTCTATAAAAAAGGGCTTGCTGTTGTAAGAATCAGAGCTGAAAACCAGGCAGCATTTATGCCTTATAATGAACTTACGACAAGTAATGTTAAAGAAAAACAAGGGAGAAGAAACGCCATGCCATATTTAGAATCCGTTAGAGAGCTTTTAGAGGCCAAGGAGGGCGAACATATACAATTCAAGGAGGCTAAAAACCGGTTTGATTTTGGAGAAACAGCGAAGTGCTGCTGTGCCTTGGCGAACAATGGCGGTGGCAGGCTGGTATTTGGCATTACTGATAAAAGACCACGCAGTGTGGTTGGAAGTGCAGCTTTCAGTCAGCCGGAGCGTACCCGCATGGGATTGATTGAGAAACTGCGGATTAACATTGATTTTCAGCTTTTTGACTACGATGGGAAACGTGTTCTGGTTTTCGATGTCAAGAGCCGCCCAATCGGCTTGCCGGTACAATATGATGGCATAGCATGGATTTATGAAGGTGATACGCTTAAATCAATGCCAGAGGATATGCGCCGTAATATATATGAAGAAACCGGAGGTGATTTCTCTGTAACAGTTTGCACAGGAGCAACGGTCGAAGACCTGGATGAAACCGCAATTGAGAATTTTCGCACAAAGTGGATCGAAAAAAGCGGCAAAAAGCAGCTTGCCACGCTTTCAAAGCGGCAGCTTCTCCATGACTGCGGTGCGATTACAGATGAGGGCGTGACATATGCGGCTTTGATTCTGTTTGGAAAGAATACAGCGATTATTAAGTATTTGCCGCAGGCTGAAATCATTTTTGAATATCGCTCCTCCGAAGCGTCGGGTCCTGCCAATCAGAGAGAAGAATTTAAGGTCGGTTTCTTTGCCTGCTATGACCGCGTGTGGGAGCTTATCAATCTGCGGAATGACAAGCAGCACTATCAGGAGGGTTTCTTTGTGTTTGACATTGCGACTTTTAATGAACGTGTTGTTCGAGAGGCAATCCTGAATGCGGTGAGCCATAGAAACTATCAGTTTGGCGGCAGCATCTTTGTCCGCCAGTTCCGCGACAGGCTGGTTATTGAAAGCCCCGGAGGACTTCCTTTTGGCATAACACTTGATAATATACTGGATCGCCAGCTGCCGCGCAATCGTCGCATTGCGGAAATCCTTTCACTTTGCGGCATGGTGGAACGCTCAGGTCAAGGTATGAACCTGATGTTTGAACTGAGCGTGCAGGAAGCAAAACCGCTTCCGGACTTTACAGGTACAGATAACTTTTTCGTCAGCGTTACGCTGAACGGACTGATTATTGATAAGGCAATGCTTTCTGTTATTAAGCGGATCAGTGAAAGCTGCGCAGAACTGCTGTCCACTGAGGATTTCCTTGTAATTGATGCACTGTACCAAGAGAGAACGCTGAATGAAAAGATGCAGTCGCGGTTAAACAGGCTGATTGAGATGGGCATTGTGGAGCATATTGGACGCAGGAAGTATGTTCTTGCAAGAAGCCTGTATGCGGCAACGGGAAAATCCGGCGTGCATACAAGACAGGTTGGCTTGGACAGAGAAACCAACAAGGAGCTGCTACTAAAGCATATTCGTAAAAACAATGAAGCTGGTACTCCGTTCAAAGAATTGCAGCAGGTTCTGCCGGGACTCAGTCGAAATCAGATACGTGTTTTGATGAGAGAATTGCGTGAAAGCGGAAAAGTTTACTGTAAAGGAACAACGAGTGCCGCAAAATGGTTTACATCTGAATGACTCTAAAATATCAATACAACTTGGAACTAACTTGGAACTAACTTGGAACTAACTTGGAACTAACTTGCGTGTGAGTTTGAACTTATACGTTTTTACGCACCTGTGAAAACAGGCTGAAAAAGCTGTTGAAGGGAAAATTTGAGAAATTATATTCTGTTTGTACAAGGATGCCGGAGATAAAACAAAGTGAATAAGGTTTAGAACAGTATGTGTGAGCTGCATATACTGTTCTTTTTTATATGGTTGCAAAAAAATATTAATTTTTTTACTATATCACAGATAAAGCACCAAAAAAGGGACAGGAACTGTGCTATATTAAATATACAGATAAGGTTTGTGTCTGGAGTGAAAGGAGGAGCATATGTTTAAGATTTTGTTAGGTATTGTGGGTATTGCAGGATTTTTCGCAGGACTGCTTGGCGAGGCTATGAAGAAGTTGTAGATGATTGCGGCGGATACGGATATTGAATAAAAGATGCAGAGGCTTTAGCGTTTAAATGGGATTAATAAGAGTACAACTATGTGGTACTGGTGGGGTGAAAAAATATATTGTAAGAATTGTCTGAATAATATATAATCAATGTAAAAGATGCACTGTTGAAGAAACCTGGTACAGGTTTACAGAAATAATCATCAAAGCTGTAAAATTATGATGTAATTTGGCAAATAGACATATTATGTCTATACATTTTTGGTATATTATATATACAGTTAAAGAAATGTAAGGAAACCGGTGTGTACATTGGATAAAAAAGTAGAAAGAATATTAGACCTGTACAATCGCTTTATAAACGGAGAAATTCTGATTAAGGCGGAAGAAGCAGCAAGATATGATGTAAATGAAAGATCAATTCAAAGAGACATTGACGATATAAGAGCCTATCTGGCAAATGATTATGGAGCCGGACGCGAGCTGATTTATGACAGAAACCAGAAAGGCTATGTTATGATTCAGGATATCCGGAAGACGCTTACCAACAGCGAGATACTGGCAGTATGCAAGATCCTTCTGGAAAGCAGGTCAATGATGAAAGATGAAATGTATCCCATTATCGATAAGCTTCTGCAGTGCTGTGTTCCAGGTGAGCATTACAGACAGATAGCGGATTTGATAAGCAATGAAAAATTTCATTATCTAGAGCCGCATCACGGCAGAAAGTTCATAGATGATATGTGGGATATTAGTAGCGCGGTGTATGAACACAGGCTGATGAGAATACGTTATCAGAAGTTAAAAGCGAAGGATAACGTTATGAGGCTGATACAGCCTGTGGGAATAATGTTCTCCGAATACTATTTTTATCTGTGCGCGTATATTTCTGCCGGTGAGGATATGCCGGATGTTCCGTGCAGGTCATTTCCGACCATATACAGAATTGACCGGATTGAGGAATTTGAAGTTTTGGATGAGCATTTTCATGTTCCTTATGCGGAGCGATTTCAGGAGGGTGAATTCAGAAAGAGAATTCAGTTCATGTTCGGCGGAGAGCTGAGAACAGTTATATTCAAATATAAAGGAATCAGCATAGAAGCAGTTCTTGACCGTTTTCCGACTGCAGAGATAATAAAGCATGATGACAGCGGATGGACGGTTAAGGCGGAGGTGTACGGAAACGGTGTTGAAATATGGCTGAGAGGCCAGGGTGATAATGTGGAAATTATAGAAGGAGGCAAGTGATGTTTGACAATGAATTTACGGATTTCATGGGATATCGTTATACTGTAGTCGAAAATAAAGTCGAAGAATGCCTTTCTGCAGCAAGAAGAGGCGAGACTTCGGTCACTATTGATGCGGGCGATCTGACCGACGGTGAGGTTGAATACCTGAAAAAGGAGCTTGAGCGCAGGCTCAATAACGGATCTTATTAAATAATAAGAATATATTCAAAGAGGGTTTTTGTAAATGTGCCTCAGACTTTTCCTTGGGGGAGGAGGGTTTGAGGCGGCG
>CAVDMD010000160.1:0-4614 GCA_963609975.1 bacterium
TGGTAGCGGTGGAGCCAGACTTGTCATCTGTTACTACAGTCGTCTTGGTTTCCTCAGTCTTGGTATCGCTGCTCCAGTGTTCTGAACCTTCTTCCCTGGTGTAATCGTCGGTGTAATGGAATACAATATTGTCACCATCATTTAAGAACTGCTCTGCTACAGCGAGGTTCGGATGTGTGCCGTTCAGGGTATACATCCAGCCGGACAGACTGCCGTTGGTAAATTCACCAAGAGTTACTCCGCCTTTTGTCAGGCTTTCAATATATGCAGTACCGCGGCTGTTGCTTTCCTTCCATGTAATACTGTTAGCTTCAAGAACTTTTTTCATTACATCATAGACTGTTGTGTTATTGTCTATTTTAACTTCAGTTCTTCCTACCCACTGTTTCAGGTTGCCGCTTTTCAGTGTGTGTGTTCCCGTAGCGTCTGTAGGTTCTCCATGAACATCATCACCAAGCACAGTAAAGTATGCAACTATATCTTTTACCTGTGAAGAATCATACAGAACTGTCACTGTAAACTCTGTTTTTGCTGTACCGTATTTAATAGTAACCGTGCCGGTATTGCGCTTGCTGTTATCATACCCGCTGATATTCACATCATCAATGCCAAGTGTGGTAACACTTCCGTCAGACCAGTGAGCGTTGATTATCATTCCATCAAGATCAAGCGAATCACCAATATAGTACTCTGTCTTGTAATCACCGGAAATTGTTATTTCACGTACATATTTGACACTACTGTGAATTGGATAGGCTGCTTCGCTCTGAATCCAGTTTTTAAGCGTACCTTTATTCAGAAGGTTTACAACTGTGCCATCTGAAAATTCCTCTTTGGATTTAGCAACAAATGCCTTTTCTGAATCCCATCCGGCTTCTGTTACTACCATACTGCCAAGCCCCTTGTAGTTGCTGCTCGCCAGATAATAGTTATTTGTGTAGAACTGGTGAGTTGCTGTATACGCACCAAGTTCTCCGATAATTCCGCCCACATGAGCATACGCATCGGTATCGCTTGTGTCATAAATTGTGCCATAAAAATGATTGTCAGCTATATATGCATCATTCCATGCATCACGAATTCCATATTCTGAGCCTATTATGCCACCAACACCGCTTCCCAAATTATCGCCACTGATAAATTCTTTGCTGCTTCCGGTAACTGTAGCCGCAACATAGCAGTTTTGTACTGAAACAGGTGGCGTATTCGGAGCTGAGGTACTGATATATCCTGCACCAAGAATCCCGCCAACACATCCTCCGGTAGCTTCAATCTTGCCGAGGAATTCGCTGTTTATTATTATACAGTCACCCATTGACTGTCCCTTTTTGCCTGCCAGACCGCCAACGTTGCGATTGCCGTACACAGTTGCATAGCTTACACTGTCTTCAATGCGGCCGTTTAGTGTGCCTACAAAAGAACCGATTTCAGAGTTGCTTTTTCCATAACCTACAATAACATCTTCTTCAATTTTGCAGTTACGGATAATAATATCATTTATACCTGATGTAGTTCCGCCATTAACCAGACCTGAACCGCTTGTCCTGCTTCCGCTGAGCAGTGTCACATTTTCCACTGTGATGATATCCGGATCCGTAAACTGCTGATATACACCATCCGTACCATAATCAACGCATGCTTTATCGAGCAGACCTGCACCATTTATGTCTTCACCGTAAATATTCAAATTCTTTACTACTGCATCACGGGCATAATTCAAAAGAGGTTTTCCTCCGCTTGGGATAGTTATCTTATGATTATCACCATCAATAGTGCCGCCAAATGCCAGCAAATATTTCCCTGAGCCGCCATTATTCTTGCCAATCGGTTCCCAGTCAGCTGAAAGGGTAATGTCATTTGCCAGCTTGAATATTGCGCCGTTCAGGGAATCTCCGCTTTCTACAAGAGTCTTTATCTTTTCCAAATGACCCACAGTTTTAATCAAATACGGGTTTTCTTCTGTGCCTGTTCCCTCAAAGCCGTCTATCTCACCGCGCGGCTGGATAGTAATCGGAAGAATTTCGCTGCGGATAGTGCTGCTTCTGTTTGTTTCATCATCTGTAGCTACTGCAGTGACTTCACAGAAATAGTAATATGTACCCTCAGAAAGCTTTTCAGTTATGTTGCAGTTACTGATTACTCCAAGCGCTTTGTTTCCTGCACTGTCTTCAGTTCCGGCGCGTCCGTTTGAGCCAATCGAATAGTTTTCTTCGTCTATTACAGTAGCTCCCTCATACGAGTTTGCAGTGTTTTTGTACCATACGAATTCCATTTTCACGGATCCTTTTTGGTTCTGCGCATCCGTAACCTCTGCGCTGCCGGCTGCAATTTGAAGGGCGCTTATGCTTTGTCCTTCTTTGTATGTTTTCTGATATTCGCTCGTATCAGTTACAACATCAAGATTTGAATAAGTTCCCGGCTGAATAACAATCTCAGGGTCATTCACCTTTCCTAAGTTTACATTTACCTCTGCAGCATTGCTTTTCTGCTGTATATTGTTGGTATCCGTCACGATGCAGCGATATGACCGACTGCCTCCGACCGTTGTTGGCGGTTCAAATGTCGACTCTGTAGCGCCTGCAATGTCTTTATATGCACTGTCATTCAGACTATCCTTCGCCCACTGCCACTGATATGACACATTGTTTGTGTCATCACCTGTCACCGAAACCGATAGTCTGACAGAATCACCTTTATCATATGTACCGCCCTGCGGTTGAGATGTGATTTCCCAGTCGCTTGTATTTCCCTCAGTGACATACAGCTTGTAGTCACTTCTGATATTTGAATTGCCGCTCTCGCCCCATATCAGTGAAAACGGTACGACATATTTATTGTCCTCTTTGCTGCATTGGGTCAAATCTATCGTGATTCCTTTATCATCAAACCATGTATAGTCATTTGAGCGATTTGTCCGCCCATAGGAATCAGCGTCAGCCTTCTTTTCACCATTATAATAGATATATCCTACAGGCGTTCCGTCATTTATTTTCCATGCCGCTGCTGTGCCCTTTAATGTGATTTTGTTAACTCCCGCCGGAACTGTAACGTTGTATTCACGCGTATATTTTACAGTGTTTTGTGTTTCTGTGTTATATTGATAACTTATATCCGGGCTCATTGCAAGCTGTCTGTCACCATCAAACACACTCAAACTGCTTATATATGGCACAAGTGTAAGCCTGATTGTGCGCTCGTCATACAGTTTGTTATCCTCTGTGCTGAAAACCTTCACCGTGAATATATATGTTCCGAGCTCAAGGTCATCAAAGAAATCATTGGATTTACCAATCGCACCTGCGGAAATCTCCTTGTTAAAATAGTTAAAGCTCGTCAGGTCTGTAATATAATCCAGTGATTGATAGAACATATATCCCTGTCCGTCAGCTGACGATTTGCGGACAACCTCTCCGCTCTCATCTGCAAGGGTCGCAGATATACGGAGCTTGCTCGTATTTGTCTTTGCTGAATCCGTCAATGTCAAAGGCATAGTATACAGATTATGCAATACACGGGAATATGCCACATCAATGGAATATGAACCATCGTTACCTACTGCTGCCTTGCTCATATCGAAAATTTCAGTTTTGCTGGCTGTCAGGAGTTTGATATTTGCAATATAATCATTTTCCTCTGCGGACTCTGATTCAGATGAAACAGTAACCGTCATATTTATATTGTCTGCCCCTTCCAGACTGAGTGAAACAACAAATGTCTTGTTTGTCTTTGCATCTCCGATATATTCTGCAACAGCACTCATGTCCGCAAGCTCTGTTGTCCCGTCACTCTGATAATATTTCAAAGCAACCTGTTCTGTAGCGTCATTACCTTCTTTATCCTTTGCGGAATAGGCCGGCTTCCAGCTCTTCAATTCGCTTACCTTGATGCTTGCCGTGCTTTCCGCGGTTATTTCGGCAGCTTCCTCGAAATTGATTTTCAGTGTATAATGCCCGTCAACACCGCCTTTACAGCTTTCTTTGGCTGCCAATGTAAACGGTATCTCAAGAGAACCGTCACTCTGCTTATATGTTTCCCCATAGTCAGCTAATGTAAGCGTGTATGTATCGCTTGCTCCTGTCACATAAGACCCTTTGCCGTTATCAAACTTCACATCCGTACTTGCAGGCGAAATTGCCTTTGCGGTAACTGAGAGAGTCTTTACGTTCTTCGGTACAGTGATGATAAATTCCGTTGCGTATGGATCCATAACGTTCTTCGGATTCGTGCTATATGTATTGCCATCTGCGTCTTTGACTGTCGGAGCAGCAGACAATCCCAGTATGCGATAGAAATTGAATGTATATACATCCGTATCGCTAAACTCTATAGCTTCTTCGCCGCTCGTTGTGGCTTCACCTGTCAAATAGTACAAAGTGAGCGGTTTATCTGCCACGACCGACGATGCAGTGCCAAAGAAGCTTCTAAAACTTGCAGCTGTTATCGTAGCATTACCACCGCTGTATCCCGTCTTTGTTTGACCCAACACCGAAGTAGTGCTCGGACTGGCTGATGTGGACCATGCTCCGGTCAACGCCAGACTACTGTCTTTCGCATAAGTACCTGTCAGCGTAGCCGTAGTAGTCGGTGTATAAAACCCTACTAAAGTCTGCAATG
>CAVDMD010000161.1:0-4356 GCA_963609975.1 bacterium
GTTACAACCGGCAAATATCCGGGAGCAATAGGCAGAATCTGCTTTGAAAAATAGCGGATAAACGGGCATCATCACGGCATGGTGCCTTTTGGGATATTAAGAGGTAATATGTACAGAATATATATCGTAGAGGATGACGGCATTATTGCCGGCAGGATAAAAGAGCATATGATGAGCTGGGGATTTGAGGCTGTATGCGCATCGGATTTCAGAAATATAATGAGGGAGTTTACGGAGTATGACCCTCATATGGTGCTGCTGGATATTTCACTGCCGTTTTTTAACGGATACCACTGGTGTGAGGAAATCCGCAGAGTTTCCAAGGTGCCGGTGATATTCCTGTCCTCGGCGCCGGACAATATGAACATCATAATGGCTATGAGCATGGGAGGAGATGATTTCATAGCCAAGCCGTTTGATATGAATGTGCTGGTGGCAAAGGTGCAGGCAATACTCCGGCGCACCTATGATTTCGTAGGACAGACACAGATTATTGAGCACAGGGGAGCACTGCTTAACATATCGGATGCCGGTCTTGTATATAACGGGGAGCCGGTGGAGCTTACCCGAAACGACTACAAAATACTTCTTACTCTTATGCAGAACAAAGGCAGTGTTGTTTCAAGAGAAACCCTTATGGAAAAGCTGTGGGAAACAGACTGCTTTGTAGATGAAAACACTCTATGCCGATACCTTCAAACCTGATCGAAAATGACTACTGCGAGATAATAAAAACTCTGAACACATCCAAAAAGGAACTGGCCACAAAGCTTACAGGGCAGTATTCTGACCTTTTGGATTACTATACAATGTGGGCTCATCAGATAAAAACCTCCATCGCGGCAATGCGGCTGGTGCTTTCGGGCAGCGATACGGATACGACAAGAGAGCTTAGAGAGGAGCTTCAAAAAACAGAGCAGTATGTTGAAATGGTGCTTATGTATCTCAAACTCGATGCGGGAGCCGAGGATTATGTCATAAGGCAGTGCAGCCTTGACAGCATAATCAGGCAGTCGGTAAAAAAATATGCCGCGCAGTTTATACGGAAAAAAATCCGTCTGGAATATGAGCCTGTGGAGTATAAGGTTCTGACGGACGAAAAATGGCTGATGTTTGTGATAGAGCAGATTATATCAAACTCACTCAAATACACAAAACAGGGCAGTATTTCCATAACTCTTGAAGATGGAGATGTCCTGTGCATCACAGATACAGGCATGGGAATTGATGAGGCGGATATACCGAGGGTATTTGAAAAGGGCTTTACCGGACTTAACGGAAGAACTGACCGTAAAGCTACGGGCATAGGGCTTTATCTGTGCAGGCGTATACTTGCATCACTCGGACATGAAATACGGATAAGCTCATCTGCAGGCGAGGGGACAGCTGTGCGGATAGATTTGAGCAGCGATGATATTAAATTTGAATAAGACTGGCGTAAATCCATGCGAATTTATGCTTGACAATCAAATAGGGGGGGTGATATAATGAAGTCACAACTGAATAGGGCAAAACTGCCAAAAGGCAGTGACGCAAAGCTAAAGGGTCTATAGCTCATATGAGTATGGCAGCCAGCTGCATAAAATCACGACGACCAGCCAGGCAAAAGAGAAGCTATAGTGAAATCAGAGGAATCATAGATTTTCTGTAAGCCACAGTCTAATTCTACTTGGTCAAGGTAATATGAAAACGATGTATACGGCACGCTTTGCGGAGCCGTTTTTTTGGTTCAAAGGCCCTTGTGTGCAAATTATATGGTCAAGGAGGAGAAAATGAAGAAGTTATTTTCAATTATTATGTCTGTACTCATGATAATGTGTTTCATGCCGGGGATGGCATTTGCGGAAGAGTCCTATGTTGCCAAAATTGACGGTAAAGGGTATACATCACTATCAGAGGCGGTTACTAAAGCACAGGATGGGGATACAATAAATATTCTTACCGACTGTGAAATTGAGCCTGTTGAGATAGGTAGCGGAGGGACATTGACTAAGGGCATTACCATTGAGGGCAACGGTCATACTGTTACCGGCTGGGATAAAACGGAGTATAAAGGTAATTTTCCCATTGCACTCGATGTGTATGGCAAGGTGACCTTTAATAACATGAAATTTACTGACTTTGCTTGCGGGGATGAAGGAACAGATTTGTATTCAGCAATTATCAACGGTTTGGGCGGATGCGATATCACGATAACGAATTGTTCGTTTGAGAACTTCAACCGTCAGGTAGTTATGTTTGCTCCAGCTGGCGATGGGAGCATGACAGTCGAAAACAGCACTTTTGATTGCACACCAGTTAAAGAAGAGTTCGTTATTCAGAAGGCGTTTGTTATTGAGCCAGGGACTTGTGACAGTGAGGTGACAATCAGAAATTCTACGATTATATGTGCTAAAAGTACGGCTGAGGGTTGGACTTCTGGGGGAGTTGAGATTTTCGGCGGAACAGTTTTGATCGAAGGTTGCACGATAACCAGCTGCGACGAGGGCGTAATTGTTTCTCGTGAGTATTTTAACAATCAAGGTTATGTAGATTACGACGTAAGCAGCAATGTGACGCTGAGAAAAAATGAAATAAATGCAAATAATAGTGCGGTACGTATTGACTGTTACAAGGGCGGTGCAACGACTGCGAATGTTGTAATCCAAAGCGGTATACATGAAGGGAAAATCGGGGTAAAGCAAAGTGCCACTGAAGAAAATGAAAGCGACATTGCAAGTGATGATGATCTAAAAAGATGTTCGCTAAACATTACTGGCGGCACATTTGACAATGATCCAAGTGCATACATAAGTGAAAACAGCATTGTTATGAGGAGCGGTGATGAAGGTAGCTACTTATATGAAGTAGTCGCAAAGTCAGGTCTTAGAACTGGTACGTATCTGTCCGATCCTGGCGAATATCTTGCAAGCGGAAGATACTGGGCTATAAAAAATAGCGACGGTACTTACACCGTTTACTATTCGGCACCGAGCAGCTCCGGAAGCTCAAGCTCAAGTGCTGTAGTAAACAGCACTGAAACAAAGACCAATATTTCAGAAACCGGTTCGGAAACAACTACTATACAAAAGATTACTGCAAATATAAAAGCTGAGACTAAGGAAGCAACAGACGGGACAAAGACGGTTGCAGCAACAGTTGACACAAAGATTGCAAATCAAATCGTAGAGAAAGCTGTTGAGTATAAGTCTGAAAAAGTAGTAGTTAATACAATGGCGGCGGCAGCAGTATCTGAGACGGCGGCAGGAACCAAAACAGAGATTGATTTACCAGAGCATACCGTTCAGGCTTTGGCAGAAAAAACAGAGGCATCTGTTACCATCAAGTCCGATGCTGCTGAAGTAACTTTGGATAAGGCGGCAGTCGATGGTCTTGCATCTCAGGCAGGCGACGATGGTTATGTAAAACTTGTGGTTGAGACTGTTGCACAAGATGAGAAAAAAGTGGAGGTAGACCTTAAACTTGAAACATCAAAAGGTATCGTATCCGACTTCAAGGGCGGTAGTGTTGCTGTTACAGTTAAACTGAATTCAGACCTTGCGACCAAGGAAGTTGTATGCGTATATATTGATGACAATGGCATATATCACAAGGTAGCAGGGCAGAAGAATGAGGATGGAACATATACGTTCACAACAGGACACTTCTCGACATATGCTATTATGGCAGAGGAAGATGCTGATGCAGTAATCGCAGCTCAGGCAGCTTCTGCAAAGGAGCTTGCATCTGCACTTAGCTTCAAGGCACGCACGACTAAGACTAGCAAAGGTATGATCAAGGTTGATTTGACTGTATCCGATAAAAAGATTCAGGCAATCGAAAAGCTTGGGTATACCGTGAAGTATAAGTTCTATAGAAGCACGAAGAAGTCCTCAGGATACAAAGCAATGAAAGAAAAAGATGTGAAGACATATATCAATACGTCAGGTAAGAAGGGCACACGATACTATTACAAAGCTCGAGTTATGGTATATGATTCTGAGGGCACGCTCATAGCAAAAACAGCACTGAAACAGTGTCGCTATGCATACCGTACTAAATAAAAGAAAAGATTTATAGCGGCCATAAGGCCGCTAATTTTTATGTGTTGCTTGTTACTCAAAATGATAAGCTGCTATGTCTTTGGAGTATGTATAACTGTCTGCCTCATTGATAGGGTTTATTGCTATCAGAGGAACCTCATGCTCATAAAGAGAGCCGTGTGTGCGGGAGTTTTGCGTATATATGATGTGTCCTTCATATTCACCAAAAGCACTGCTCATATTTGTAAGAGTACATAATCACCTGTCTTTTCCTGCGACGGATGTGCAACCTGCCCGCCGTTTTAATTTTTGAGAGCCTGCATAGGAGCAGGAA
>CAVDMD010000162.1:0-4247 GCA_963609975.1 bacterium
CCCCTTGGCGGTATGGTAAACATACGCGGGTTATCTTTAGTGGCGACATGAACAACTCTGCCATAAGGAGAGTCTGAGCATTTATGGTCGCAATGTATACCATCGGCATGGAAGGCATTGGGACAGCGATATTTAATTCGCATACGGCTTTGTTCGCAACCGTCACGGCACATTTTGAGACCTGCCTCACAAACAGGTATTCCATCTTTTCCAATGGTATAGTTGTCCTTGTAATTGAAGCCTGCGGCATTACGTTCGTTGAGGTCAATAATAGGATTAATGGAATTTTCGTGACAGAACCTGTAAATAGCCATAGCATCATGAGCGGAATCAAGGAGCACTTCAGAAACGTTAATCTCCTTGAGGAAGGCTTTCATGGAAGCATAGGTATAACAAAAGGCAAAAGAGTCATGCATATAAGCCGGATTAAGGAGGGGAAAAACCGGAAGGTCACTTTCTGAATCGGCGGCAGTAAACATGTACAGATTATAGCCATAATAGAACTTATGCCTTGAAGAATCATAGCCGCAGTCAGTGTCAGGCTGAGAATAGTAGCGGTTACAGGAACAGTTTCTGTCACTGCAGCTGCAGAGTCTTCTCTTAACTTCCCCGATTTTTGCAACTCAAGGAATGAATTATCTTAAAAAAAGTGTGAAAAACCCCAGAATTTCAATAAAAACCTATTGACTTTCTGGGGAATATTTGATATACTTTTGAGTAGGATATCATACTTAAAAAAGGAGGGCGAAATGTACTTCGATTTTCTCATAAAAATACCCGAAAACACGAAAGGAATTTCATTCAATAAAAGAGGTGATACAACCTATGTTGAATACACCTATGGCAGGAAATACATTCCTGAAAAGCAATACAATATACCGCAAAGAACAACGATTGGCAAGAGGGATTCTCTTGACCAGACGATGATGTATCCAAATCAGAATTTCGTAAAATTTTTCCCTGACATTGAACTTCCGGAATTCAAGAGCCATTCAAACAGAAGCGGATGCCTCAGAATCGGAAGCTATGCCGTAATCGAAAAGATTGTAAAGGAATATGGGCTGGACGAAATGATAGCTCGCATCATAGGCAAAGACAGCGGGCTGTTCATAGACCTTGCTGCATATTCAATAATTACGGAGAACAACGCAGGGCAATATTATCCGGATTACGGATACAATCATCCTCTTTTTACTTCTGCTATGAAGATATACAGTGATACGAAAGTATCTGATTTTCTTTCTGAAATCACAGCAGATCAAAGCATAGATTTTTTAACAGAATGGAACTCTTCTCGTAATCACAGCGAAAAGATATATATATCATATGACTCCACCAACAAGAGCTGCCAGGCGGGAGATATTGAAATTGCAGAGTTTGGGCATTCAAAAGATGAGAAAGAATATCCTGTAATCAATTACTCCATTGCATATGATGAAAACAACCGCATACCACTTTTTTACGAAGATTATCCCGGAAGCATTGTAGATGTCGCGCAGCTTCAGATTATGTTGGAAAAAGTAAAAAGCTACGGATACAAAGATGTTGGCTTTATCCTTGATAGAGGATATTTCAGTGAGTCCAACCTGCGTTTTATGGACAGGAACGGTTTCCCTTTTGTAATCATGGTAAAAGGGATGAAAAACCTTATTCATGATATTATCCTTAAAAAGCGAGGAACCTTTGAGGATATACGATCAAACAGCATAAGACAGTACAAGACTTATGGAACAACTGTTAAAAGTCTTATGTTCCCTACAGATAAAAAAGAAAGATATTTTCATCTGTACTACAGCAGCTTAAAACATGCTAAAGAACAGGAAAGCCTTGAAAACAAAATAGATCGCATGAAGAAAAACCTGGAAAAAGTATGCGGCAAAGTATGCAAAATGGAACGAAGCTATGAACATTACTTCAAGCCGATATATTTTCATGAAGGTCAAGAAGATCAGATTTTGCAGGGTGTCATGGAAAGGGAAGATGTAATTCAGGAGGAAATCAGGCTTTGCGGATATTTTTGCATTATCACATCAGAGGAGATGAGTGCAAAAGAAGCACTTGAACTGTACAAAAGCAGAGACGCCTCAGAAAAGCTGTTCAGAGGGGATAAATCTTATCTGGGTAACAAATCTCTTAGAGTACACAGCGGGGAATCAGCTGAGGCTAAAATATTCATCGAATTTGTAGCACTTGTAATCAGAAACAAGATATATACGAGCCTGAAAGATGCTGTTTTAGAAGATGATAAAAAAGCAAATTATATGAACGTTCCTGCGGCGATAAAAGAACTGGAAAAGATAGAAATGATAAGACAGGCAGACGGAGACTACAGGCTTGATCATGCAGTAACAGCTACACAAAAAACAATACTCAAAGCTTTCCATATGGATGCTGCATATATTAAACGGGAAGCAGAGAAATTGCTTTGAGTAGGATTTTTTTAGGAAGTTAAGATTTTGATGCGTGAAGCCTACGAAAGATTTATGCAGTAAACCGCAAAAATCTTTCGTAGGGCAGTTGTAAAACAGCCTCGAACGGGGTATAATCCTATTAAAGATTTATGCAGTAAACCGCAAAAATCTTTAATAGGAGGTGCTGTACATGGAAATTAAAAGAGATCGCTACCTGAATACGCTCATCAGTAAGGAGCATAACGGTCTTATAAAAGTCATAACCGGTATACGCAGATGCGGCAAGTCATATCTCCTCTTTACGCTTTTTAAGGAATATCTGCTGTCAGAGGGAGTAGATAAGGATCACATCATTGAAATTGCTTTTGACGCTTTTGAAAACAAGAAATATCGTGATCCTGATGTGCTGTACCCGTATCTGAAGGAGCAGATCAACGATGATGCAATGTATTATGTACTGCTTGATGAGGTACAACTGCTGGGTGAATTTGAATCTATTCTTAATAGCCTGATACGAATGAAAAATGTGGATGTTTATGTAACCGGAAGTAATGCCCGTTTTCTTTCCAAGGATGTTGTTACTGAGTTTAGAGGCCGCGGCGATGAGGTGCATATGTATCCCTTAAGCTTTGCGGAATTCATGTCAGTCTATCAGGGTACAAAGCAGGACGGATGGAATGAGTATATGCTCTATGGCGGCATTCCGCTGGTACTTGAGTTTATCACTCCGGATCAGAAAATTGCGTTTTTGAAATCTCTCTTTGAGGAAACCTATATTTCGGATATCGTTGGCAGGCATAATATTCGCAACAAGGCAGAATTGGAGGAACTTTTGAATATTCTGTCTTCGGCTATCGGCTCTCTGACGAATCCGGAAAAACTGTCAGCGACATTTCAAACAGTTAAGAAAAAGAAGATCAGCAATGTGACAATCAAGCGGTATATCGATTATCTCTGCGATTCCTTCCTGATTGACAGCGCAATTCGCTATGATGTGAAGGGAAAGAAATATATTGATACGCCGGTAAAATATTATTTTACGGATATGGGACTTCGCAATGCCAGATTGAATTTTCGACAGATTGAAGAAACTCACAGCATGGAGAATATCATCTTCAACGAGCTGAAAATGAGGGGCTTCAATGTGGATGTGGGTGTTATCGTGCAGTACGACAGCAATGAGAAAGGCAACAGTATCCGTAAGCAGTTGGAAATTGATTTTGTCTGCAACCAGGGTTCCAAGCGCTATTATATCCAGTCAGCTTATGCGATTCCGGATCAGGCCAAAATGGAGCAGGAGCAAAGATCTTTGATGCTGACAGGAGATTTCTTCAAGCGAATTATCATTACCAAAGATACTCCTGCACCGTATTACAATGAGTCTGGCGTGTTGATTATGAGTGTTTACGACTTCCTACTGAATGAGAACAGCTTAGAGAACTAAGAAGCATGGGCAAGAACAACAAGATTTGTCCCGGCTGTGGGCATAAAACGAAGCAGCAGTTTATTGGACTCAGGCATAATGCTCCTGGAAGAAAGCCAGGCCGGATTATTGAAATCAGGTACAAACAGAAACAATAGATTCATACGAGTCAACATTTTAGGGTATCGGTCTTAACAGACTGGTGCTCTTTTGCTACTATAGGAAATATCGATGCGTTTAGAGAGCCGGTTTTAACAACAAAAAAATGCCGGTAAAGCATACCGGCGAAATTATGGATATGGCAAACAGCACATTCCTAAAAATGTGCAAAAAACAAATTATTCGTTTAGAAAATAATCCATGTCTAAAAGTGTATCGATGCTCATATTTCTAAGCTCGTCAGCAGTGTATCC
>CAVDMD010000163.1:0-4237 GCA_963609975.1 bacterium
CTGCTTAAAATCATTGGAATTTCAACAAGTAAAGCCGTTTTGATGCTTCAAATCATATTGTATAAAAACAATGTGCGATTGTCTAACACCAAATAACGAACACACATCAAATTGCATGAAAATAATGTGCGAATGTCTAAAAAGCTGCAAAGCTTTATTCTGCTCTGTAATAAATGACAGATTCCATAGATACAGTAAGGACCAGTAAGAACACTTTGCGAGCAGTACTTAGCCATGAAATCTATATTTTTGTTCCGATAATTTTTTCCACTCGCTCTGCATACAGGCTCAGAACATCCTCTGTTCTAATCTCAGTAGGTGTATCCAGTTTGCATCCCAAAAAATCTTCAGAATACCATTCGTAATCTTTCTCTATATGGTATCTGTCTTTCAAAAGGTCACTTATTTCTGATTCAGTAGCTATTGCGTTTTCGACCAGACGCAGCATCAGTCCA
Organism: bacterium; assembly: GCA_963609975.1. Classification (GTDB taxonomy): domain Bacteria; phylum Bacillota; class Clostridia; order Peptostreptococcales; family Anaerovoracaceae; genus UMGS973. The sequence goes on from CAVDMD010000163.1 coordinate 456, forward strand.
TAAGGAATCGTTTCTGAAAAAACAGATGAAACAAGGACCTCACACCAGGTTCTTGCTATGCTTATTTCCTTTTCGTCTAATTCATAAAGGTTAGACGCTGCTTTTGATTTTTGAAGTAAAAGCAGTTTTCTGATCCGGCTCTCCGGTTTGTCCTCCTGGCTTTCATCAATCTTATTTTCTTTAATTAAAGAATTTACCAGTAAGATTCTTTCATCTTCTTTCTTTTGTGCTTCCTGTATGCGCATATATGTTTCATTTGATCGAACTGCACACCGATCCAGCATTTCTGTTAAATCAATATTTAATTTTGATTCCATTTGTTCACAAAGAACTTCTAAAGCCTCCGGCAGTTTTCTTTCCACCGGCATATCCATATAATGCTCTTTAAGAAAATCTGACCAATGATCTTCGATATAGTTTTCATTGTGCAGGTACTCATCGGTAAGCACCTGAAGCACATAAAGCATATGATTGCATTTCCTGCGTATTTCATCTCCGCGTTTTCTCAATACATAACCGTCAAGGCTATAGATAAATTCTTTACACAGAAGTTTTCTCCCTTTTATATGTATCCATTGTCTGTCCATAAATCCTCCACCTTTTTAATTATTTATTACTTTACCTTTATGTTTTTATTATACTAATAGTATATATTAAATCTAAATAATATGCAACACTTTTGTCATAAATATCTTTTTTAGCGTTATTAAAATACCTTTTTATAATCCGATATCAAGTGGTCTGAAAGAAATTTGATTTTACCAATGTAGATTCGTTTAAATACTTATCAAATTATTAAAAATGTATTTTAAAATCATTTAAAAAAAGATATACTAAGATATAAGATAGTCGGCAGCTAAGTCGGCAGCTAAGGAGAATCAGTTATATGGCAATTCCGATTTCTATTGAAAAATTATTAAGTGGCAATGTTGTCGAACGGGCAAGAATCGAGTTTAAAAAAGGATGGAATCCGATACTACTCTAAAAACCATATGTGCTTTTGCAAATGATATCGACAACCGGGGTGGCGGCTATATAATAATAGGCGCTGAAGAAAAAGACGGTACAATAGCGCGCCCTATAAAAGGGCTGGCTTCAAATGCAATAGATACAATCCAAAAAGACATATTAAGATATTGCAAACTGCTGCTGCCTTCATATATTCCAATATGTCAGCCAGTGGAATTTGAAGGTGCAATGCTGATTGTCATATGGGTTGCCGGCGGCTATGACCGGCCATACAGATGCCCTGAAGAACCATCGGGCAAAAGCAAGGAAAAAACATACTATATCCGTAAATTATCGAGTACAATAGAAGCCACGGATTCAGATGTCAAAGAACTTATGACTTTGTCAAACAATATTCCTTTTGATGACAGAATGAATATGAAAGCCTCTGTAAAAGATCTTAAGCATCCCCTGATCAGAAATTATCTCACACAAACTGACAGTATGTTATACAACAATTCTGATACTGCAAGCGTAGAAAAGCCGGCAGAGGATTTAAGAATTGTGTCGGGTCCACCTGAATTTCTCAAGCCACTAAATGTAGGGCTGCTTTTCTTTAACGATAACCCGGAAAAATATTTTCCATATGCACGTATTGAACTTGTAAATATACCTGATCCCACCGGGCAGGGCATGGAAGAAAGAATTTTTTCAGGCCCTATAGATCAGCAGTTAAGAAATGTTCTCTCTTATAGAACAAAGAAGGAGCTTGTCGCGCTTAACAATTATTCGTTAGTGCGACAGCCCCTTCTTCTATTATCAGGTTATTTATTTTTGCAGCCTTAAGCCCGCCTGACCACAGCATTTTTACCGCGAAAAGCAATTCCGATTTTAATAATCGGACTGATACCTGCATTGCGCAGCTCTGTGTCATATTTTTTCTCATCAATCTGTCGGAGGGCTTTGTCAGCCAATGAGTCTAAGTCAGCTTTTTTGTCTTTTGTATGTTTGAATTCAAAAATGAAGCCGGGAATTCCTTTTATCAAAGGAGTCAGCTGAATATCAAAACGGCCCAGACCGGACTCCCTGTTGGAGCGCACCCGATACCGGTTCCCAAGAACAGCGCACAGGCCAACCATCATGCCATGATAGAAACCCTCATTTGCTCCATCCATAGAAGAAATGCTTTCCAGCATGAAGTCTTCCAGCAGAGACTGGAGTTTTGAAGCATCCCCTGAAAAAATCGCCTGACTTATGGAAACAGACGCATCGTTCTGGTTTGTTCTGTTTAAGATTTCCTTCTCATATACAAAAGCAATTTCTTTATTTGGAATTGCAACATCACACATAAAATTTCCATCAATCTGAGGATAGCCTGCCACAATTTTCAGGTAGCCTGCCACAAGCAGAAAGCTGTATATACTGTATGGGTTGTTCTGTACTTCGGGGTAAATCACACCGGTATCTATATAGGTTGTGATTTTTTCACCGCAAAGCAGTCTGTACAGCCCCTCTGTTATCTTTGGTGTGGCTGCTGCTATAATTTCACCGATAATCTCATTGCTGCCGGTAGACTGCCAGAACGCTTTAGGGCGAAATTTGTCCGCAATATAGTTGATGACAGACCACGGATTAAAAATTTCTGTATTGCCAAACAGGTATCCGTCATACCACTCGCAGACTTCCCGGAAGTTTTCCTCTTTGCCGTAATAACGCAGCATATCTTTTACTTCTTCTTCTGTAAATCCGAAATACTCGCTATAGCTTTCATCCAAAATCGAGTTGATTTTCAGATTGTTCATACCGCTGAAAATACTTTCCTTGGCCACACGCAGAATTCCTGTCAGAAACCCAAAGGCCAGATGCGGATTGTCCTTAAGGCCGCCCGAAAAGAAGCCACGCATAAAATTCACGATTTCAGGATAGAAATTGCAGCTGTGTCCCTGCTGAATAGGGGTGTCATACTCATCAATAATGATAATACATTTTTTGCCGTAATGCTTGTGCAGCATCAGTGAAAGCAGTTGCAGCCCCATCTGGCAATCCACCTCACCGGCGTTGTCACCGGCAAGACGATTATACTGCTCTTTTTCATAAGTGCTCAGCACAGAACTTGTTTCCAGTTCGCTGTGCCGTATAAATTCCAGAGAAATCAGCTTACGGATTTTTTGGAGTGTTTCTTCCCAGTTCAGGCACTTTACATCCTTGAAAGTCAGAAAGATAACAGGGTATTGCCCCTGATGCCGGGTATATAAATCACCGCACTGCCATATCTGCTTATCCTTAAAATATATTGAAGTATCCTCTGCTGTTTTTTCAAAAAACACGCGAAGCATATCCATATTAAGGGTCTTTCCAAAACGCCGAGGCCGGGTAAAAAGCGAAACCGCAGGTTTCATATCCAGAAAATCACGGATCATCAGAGTCTTATCGGCATAATAATAGCTTGAAGTTGCAGCCTTAAAATCAGAAACTCCAATAGGCAGCGGTTTCTTTTTTGAGCAGCAATCTGCAGAAACAGCATCTTTCGGAATCAGCCATGTATGTCCGTCTTTGGCCGCTCCCGGAATTTTACCCTGTTTGCATAGCTGCTGAATTCTGCGAACAGTAATCCCCATTGCTGATGCTGCCTCTGCGCAGGATATATATTTCATAACACACCTCCGAACATATCTATACCACAATTGTACCATGCATAGCGAAATGGAGCAATTGAAATTTCGTTTTTGTTTCGTTCTTTTATTACCATTAAGATTTCAACAGTTAAAGCTAATTGCACGCTTCAAATCAAATCGTCAGCCCACAGGAACAGGGAAATCAAGGCTACGGGGACT
>CAVDMD010000164.1:0-4218 GCA_963609975.1 bacterium
AGATTGAGATGGCGAAGGCTCTAAAATACAAAGGCGTTGCCATTGATATTATAGCTGAAACTTCAGGCTTGTCTAAAGAGGAAATAGAGAAGCTGTAGTATATGTATATGAGGGAGATACTCCTGTAGGGCAGATATAGCTCAGATAGTGCAAGTACTTTGAGTAAATAAATTTACATTGGTGAGACAGCTTTATTTCGGAGATTATAACTATAAAATTGAGTTTAAGATGTTTGACAGGCAATTTGCTTTTTTTAGGCAGGTTGCCTGTTTGCTCATATTTTGTTTGTTGTGAACAAAAAAATAAAAAAATTTTTATTTACCTATTGACAAGGTAGGCAAAAGAATGTATCATAAGGTCATAGAATTTGAGCAGACGTTTCAGAGAAGGAGGACAATGCGATGAGAAAACATATTTGTAATATTGTCATGTGTTGCTGTCGAATGTTTTTCTCCCGGGCTTGCTGTATGGTCAGGCGCTTTGAGCTGCATTGTGCCTGAAGATTACACTGAAATACCACCTGTCCGGGAGCTTTGAGAATGCAGCCCGGTTTTTTTCGCTCGGATTCGATAAAATACAGGAATAATGTAATATTACAAAAGAAAAGAGGACAAAAAAATGAGTGAATATAGATTTGAAACATTACAGCTGCATGTTGGTCAGGAACAGCCGGATCCGGCAACTGATGCGAGAGCAGTACCTATTTATCAGACTACATCATATGTGTTTAAGAATTCGGCACACGCTGCAGCACGCTTCGGACTTGCAGATGCGGGCAATATATACGGCCGTCTGACAAACTCCACACAGGATGTGCTGGAAAAAAGGATTGCAGCTTTAGAGGGTGGAGTTGCGGCTCTTGCGCTTGCTTCGGGAGCTGCGGCAATCACATATACGATTCAGGCTCTTGCAGCCGGAAGCGGACATATTGTCGCTCAGAAAACCATTTACGGCGGCACATACAATCTGCTGGCGCATACACTTCCGGGCTATGGAATAACGACAACCTTTGTGGATGCACATAATCTCGAAGAAATAGAAAACGCGATAAAGGAAGATACACGCGCGATTTATCTTGAAACCTTAGGTAACCCGAACAGTGATATTCCTGATATTGATGCGGTCGCTGAAATTGCACACAAGCATAATCTGCCGCTGGTGGTTGACAATACATTCGGTACGCCTTATCTTATCAGACCTATAGAACATGGTGCGGATATAGTGGTACATTCGGCAACCAAGTTCATAGGCGGACATGGTACTACACTTGGGGGAATTATTGTTGATTCAGGCAGGTTTGACTGGAAGAAATCAGGCAGATACTCTGCAATAGCAGAGCCGAACCAAAGCTATCATGGTGTTTCGTTTGTTGATGCGGCAGGTCCGGCGGCATTTGTCACATATATCAGAGCGATACTTCTTCGTGATACGGGAGCCACTATTTCTCCATTTAATGCGTTCCTGCTGCTTCAGGGAGTGGAAACACTGTCATTAAGACTTGACCGTCATGTTGAGAACACTGCAAAGGTTGTAAAATATCTGTCGGAGCACCCGCAGGTTGCGCACGTTAATCATCCGTCGCTTCCGGATCACCCGGATCACGAGCTTTACAGCAGATATTTCCCGAATGGAGGAGCGTCGATTTTCACATTTGAGATTAAGGGCGGACAGGAAGAAGCTCACAAATTTATTGATAACCTGAAGATTTTTTCGCTGCTTGCAAACGTGGCAGATGTAAAAAGCCTTGTTATTCATCCTGCGACAACAACTCATTCGCAGCTCAGCGACGAGGAGCTTGCAGATCAGGGGATCAGACCTAATACCATCAGGCTTTCAATAGGCACAGAGCATATTGATGACATAATTGAGGATCTTGAGAGAGGCTTTGCTGCCGTAAAAAGCAATTGACAATGTGATTTTTCGAGGGTATAATTTAATATGTTCGGAGGACTTTTAGTCGTAACTAATATGTCGGATAAGAAACCGGTGAGCTGGATTTTCTTATCCGCTTTTTATTTGGAGGACATATGAAACAGACATCACTTGTTGAAGGTAATATTTTCGGTTCGCTTATGAGATTTGCTCTGCCTGTGTTTTTTACGCTTCTTTTGCAGGCTCTTTACGGTGCGGTGGATCTGCTTGTTGTGGGACAGTTTGCCGAAACCGCTGATGTATCTGGAGTTGCAACGGGAAGTATGCTGCTTCAGACGGTAACCGGCCTTATAACGGGGCTTGCAATGGGAATAACCATTCTTGTAGGCAAGAAAATAGGCGAGGGAAACAGGAGAGAGGCAGGCAGAGCCGTAGGAAGCGGCATATGCATATTTGCGGTATTTGCGGTTGTCCTGACTGTGTTTCTTGTGGCGGGAGCAGGTCTTCTGACAGGACTTATGCAGGCGCCAAAGGAGGCTTTTTTGCAGACTGCGGCATATGTAAGAATATGCGGTGCGGGAATTGTTTTTGTTGTGGGATATAATGTTTTAGGCAGTATATTCAGAGGAATAGGCGATTCCAGAACACCTCTTGTTACAGTTGTAATTGCCTGCTTTGCCAATATAGGGCTTGATCTGCTGTTTGTTGCGGTATTCGGGATGGGAGCTGCAGGGGCAGCGCTTGCAACTGCACTGTCGCAGGGAATAAGTGTGGTAGCATCAATTCTGATTATACGGAAGAAGCAGCTGCCGTTTGAACTGACAAAAGCGGATCTTAAATTTGACAGACTTCTGATAAGCACCGAGTTAAAGCTGGGCGTTCCGATTGCATTGCAGGATCTGCTGGTTGGGATATCGTTTCTTGTAATTCAGATGGTGGTAAACACGATGGGCGTTACAGCCTCTGCAGGCGTGGGCGTTGCGGAGAAAATATGCGTATTCATAATGCTGGTGCCATCGGCATATATGCAGTCAATGTCGGCTTTTGTGGCGCAGAATATGGGAGCAGGCAGACACGAGAGAGCCAACAGAGCCTTGTGGTACGGTATAGCAACGGCAGTGGCGGCAGGTATCATAATGGGGTATTTTTCATTTTTTCATGGAGATCTGGCGGGTGCTGTGTTCTCAAAAGACGCCGCAGTTATTGCAGCTTCGCATATGTATCTCAAAGCCTATGCCATAGACTGTATGCTTACCCCGTTTCTGTTCTGTTTTGTAGGATTTTTTAACGGGCACGAAAAAACTCTGTTTGTAATGATACAGGGTATAGTCGGAGCTTTTGGAATCAGAGTGCCTGTGGTATTTATTATGAGCAGTCTGCAGGGAACCACACTGTTTCATATAGGGCTTGCAACCCCATGTTCGACGGTGGTGCAGATTGCCATGTGCCTTGTTATGTACGGAAGTATCAGAAAAAAAGAAAAATGTCAGGATGTCTGATGTAACAGGTCATAGTGAAGTTTGGCGAGGAGGTCTGTGAGATTGGCAGGGTGTCTGCTGAAACCGTGTTTTCGATTGTTACAGAGGAACAATATATAGATTGCCCTAAGCAGCAATGGTATCGGCAATATGGCTGTTTTGCCGATTTGTAATAATCTGAGAACACAAGATATGGTATAAGCAAATTATGTTTTGAAATAAGCATATTTGTACTTTGAAATTTATGTAAAAAGCGCATAGAAATGTGGCGGGTTCTGCATATTTTCTAAAAGTTGTCCACAGAATATAACTCTCTTGTTTTCAACATTGCCACACTTTTCCCACAGAATTTAAGAAATTGTATACAATTTTATCCAAGCTTGCCTGTGAATAGTGATAGTGTGCGTAAGTGTTGAAATTCAAACGTTACGGAGTTTTAATTATTTTGTCAATATAAAGTTATCCACAGATTTTTTCTTGCTGTTTTATTCGTTATTCTCTATATAATTTTATTCCGCAGTACACAAGCACGCCTCCCAGAAGCAGTATCCAGAATTTCATAGGCAGGAAAAAAGCGCAGATAGTCACTGTGCCGAGGATAACCATAACTATCCCCAGCTGGTAATAGTTATTGCAGCAGCATTTATTCATTTTTTTTGTTTTTCTTTTTTGTTTACCCATTAATATACCTCTGTGTTATAATGGTTCTGATATTAGTATTCAGCGTTGCCTTTTTGCCCCAAGCTACGCTTGGCAAGGCAAAACGGACAGCAGCAGGCGAAGCCTGTTGGAGCGAAGCGTTGCCTTTTTGCCCCAAAGAGCGAAAGCGATTTGCTGACGAGCAGTAGACTCTTACAACAGCTTGCAT
>CAVDMD010000165.1:0-4186 GCA_963609975.1 bacterium
AATTCTGTGGCTTCTGCGGTTGTCTTGTACATTTTCCAGTTGCCCGCTATTAAAGGTTTTCTCATTTTTGCCTCCTGCTATTTATCGTCAAGGCACGCAATACCCGGAAGCACCTTGCCTTCAAGAAACTCCAGCGATGCTCCGCCGCCTGTTGATATATGCGTCATTTTGTCTGCAAGACCTGCCTGCTCTACAGCTGCGGCAGAGTCGCCTCCGCCTATTACCGTAACTGCATCCGAGTCTGCAAGTATCTGTGCCACCGCAAAGGTTCCCTTTGCAAAATTCGGCATTTCAAACACTCCCATAGGGCCGTTCCATACGATTGTCCGAGCCTTTGAAAGCTCTGCCCTGAAAAGCTCCACAGACGCAGGCCCTATGTCAAGCCCCTGTCTGTCTGCAGGCATATTTTCTCTCGGATATACATCATATGCGGCATCATCTGCAAAGCTGTCTGCGCATACTGCATCGACAGGCAGCAGCATTTTTACTCCTGATTTTTCTGCTTTTGCCATAAGCTGCTTTGCAAGCTCTATGTTTGCTTCATCCAGTATGGACTGGCCGATTTCATAGCCCATGGCCTTATAGAAGGTATAGGCCATGCCGCCGCCTATTATCAGTGTGTCAACCTTTGTAAGCAGATTCTCTATTACAGGCAGCTTGTCGCCCACCTTGGCACCGCCCATAATCGCAGCAAAAGGTCTTTTGGGATTTTCGACTGCCGCGCCAAGGAATTTCAGTTCCTTCTCGATAAGAAATCCTGATACTGACGGCAGGAACTCTGCGATTCCCGCTGTTGAGGAATGCGCTCTGTGAGCTGTGCCGAAAGCATCATTTACAAAAATTTCGGCAAGTGATGCCAGCTTCTTTGCAAATTCTGTGTCATTGTCGGTCTCACCCTTTACAAATCTTACGTTTTCGAGCAGCATAATCTGTCCGTTTTTGAGCTCTGCCGCAGCTTTTGAAACTGCATCGTCCACTACTGCAGGTGATGATACAAATTCAATTTCGCAGTCAAGCACCTGCGCCAGTCTGTCTGCTACGGGTTTGAGGGTGTATTCCATCTTAGGCTCTCCCTTAGGTCTGCCCATATGCGACATAAGTATAACCGCGCAGTCCTGCTCCAGAAGATATTTGATTGTGGGAACTGCTGCTGTTATTCTTGTATCGTCAGTTATGTTTCCGTTTTTGATAGGCACATTGAAATCGCATCTGACTATGACTTTTTTGCCTTTGAGTTCAATATCTCTAACCGTTTTTTTCATTTTTTGCTCCTAACTATTTATTGTCAACGCCTGCCATATGTTTGATCAGCTCAACAATTTTGCTTGAATAGCCGTATTCGTTATCATAAAATGATATGAACTTGAACATTCTGTCGTTAAGCTGGAAGCCTTCTCTTGCATCAAATATTGAAGTGCACGGATCGCCTATGAAATCGCTTGATACAACCTCATCGTCAACATATTCTATAACGCCTTTCATGTATGTTTCGGAGGCTTCCTTTACCTTGGCGCATACTTCCTCGTATGTGGCAGGTTTTTTGAGTCTTACGTTGAGGTCAACAACCGACACGTCTGCAGTAGGCACTCTGTATGCTATACCTGTCATCTTGCCTTTGAGTGACGGGATAACAAGTGCCACAGCCTTTGCTGCTCCTGTAGTTGTAGGGATAATGTTGTTGAATACGCTTCTGCCTGTTCTCCAGTCCTTCATTGATCTTGCATCAACAACTTTCTGTTTTGCTGTTGCCGCATGAATTGTTGACATAAGTCCCTCTTCAATTCCCCAGTTGTCCTCAAGAACCTTTGACAGAGGTGCAAGACAGTTTGTTGTGCATGATGCGTTTGATACAACATTGTATTCAGGCTTGTAGTCCATATGGTTTACGCCGTATACGAAAGTAGGTGTTTCGCTGTCCTTGGCAGGCGCTGAAATTATAACTTTTTTGGCGCCGCCTTTCCGGATGTGAACCATAGCTTTCTCTGTTGTTGTGTAAGCTCCCGTACCTTCTAAGATATATTCGGCTCCGCATTCCGACCATGGAATATTTGCTGCGTCGCTTTCGCTGTAGACAGGAACTTTTTTGCCATTGATTGTGATTCCGTTTTCGTATGTTCCGAGTTCTCCCGGGAACCTTCCGAAAGTGGAGTCGTATTTAAGCATATATACAAGATAATCGTAATCTGCATTACGGATGTTTATTCCGGCTATCTCTATATCCGGTTCACTCATTGCAATACGGATTACAACTCTTGAAATACGACCAAAACCACTGATACCAACTTTAATTGCCATTTTAACTTAATCCTCCTAAAAAAATTAATTAATATATTAAACTTTAATTGTTAAACCATTTAATATCTTTTGCGTTTTTGAGATGATGGTATTCCCATCTCCTCTCTGTATTTTGCCACTGTTCTTCTTGAAATGTTTATTCCCTCCTCCATCATACGGTCGGCCATATACTGATCGCTGCAGGGCTTGCGGGAATCCTCCTGCTCTACCATCTCTCTGATAATGCTTTTGACCGCATTAGAGGACATACCCTCTCCTTCGCCTGCGCTGACGCCGCTTGTGAAAAAATATTTAATCTCAAACACGCCTCTTGGGCTTTGCATATATTTGCCGTTGATCGAACGGCTGACCGTGGATTCGTGTATGCCCACATCCTCCGCTATCTGCCTCAGTGTCATTGGTTTTATATGTCTGGAGCCGTATTCAAAGAAGTCTCTCTGATGCCTGACTACCGCAGACACCACATTGTATATTGTCTGTTTTCTCTGCTCTATGCTTTTGATAAGCCAGTTGGCTGTGTTTATCCTGCCGTTAAGGTACTCCGCAAGGTTTTTGTCGTTTGCGCTTTCTCTCAGCACCTGTCTGTAATATGAGCTGACCATGAGATGAGGCACGCTTCCCTCGTTTATTATCACATGATACTCACCGTCTTCTTTTTCGACAAACACATCGGGAGTTATATATCTTGTTTCATCCTGTGATGCAAACGCTCTGCCCGGCTTCGGGTCAAGCGTTCTTATCTCATCTGCTATCTGCTGGATATGCTCTGTATCCGTGCCAAGTTTTCTGGCGATTGCAGACAGTCTGTTTGACGCCATATCCTCAAGAAACTCCGATATGACTCTGCGCTTTGGCTCTGTCAGCCTGCCCTGCGATTCAAGCTGTATCAGCAGACACTCTCTCAGATCCTGCGCTCCGACTCCCGCAGGATCGAATGTATGAATGACATCAAGAACCTTTTCAAGCTCCGCAGGCTTAATATCAAGAGCCTCTGCAATCTCGCCTCTGCTCTGAGTAAGATAGCCGTTGTCGTCAAGGGATTCTATTATATATCTGCCTGTTTTGCGGCGTGATGCGCAAAGCGGGGCAAACTGAAGCTGAAACATCAGATGCTCAGTCAGCGTGACATCGTTTGCCACATGGCGTTCATAAGGCTGCTGATTGCTTACTTCTCTGCGGTATTCTCCTCTGTAGGAGCCTGCAACACGCTCAGGGTCGGGAAGGTCAAACTCCTCTGCGGGCTTCTCCCCTGCTGTTTCGATTACGGGGTTTATCAGCAGCTGCTCCTGGACATAGCTGTCCAGCTCCTGATTGCTGAACTGCAGTATCTGTATAGCCTGTATAAGCTCCGGTGTAAGAGCAAGCTTTTGGGTCTGTTCAATTGTCAGATCATATCCCAGTTTCATCACCAAACCTCCGTAACAGCTGTTGTCCAGACAGTATATATGCTGCATATTTTACCGCTGCGCTCCAACTCACTTCGTTCGTTGCTATCCGTTTGAAGCCCTAGCCCAATTTGTGTGAGCAAATTGCGGCAGGTCTCATGCAAGGACTCTATACAAACTGTTGTAAGAGTCTACTGCTCGTCAGCAAATCGCTTTCGCTCTTTGGGGCAAAAAGGCAACGCTTCGCTCCAACAGGCTTCGCCTGCTGCTGTCCGTTTTGCCTTGCCAAGCGTAGCTTGGGGCAAAAAGGCAACGCTTCGCTCCAACAGGCTTCGCCTGCTGCTGTCCGTTTTGCCTTGCCAAGCGTAGCTTGGGGCAAAAAGGCAACGCTTCGCTCCAACAGGCTTCGCCTGCTGCTGTCCGTTTGAAGCCCTAGCCCAATTTGTGTGAGCAAATTGCGGCAGGTCTCATGCAAGAGTTCTCCAGCTTTAGCTGGCTAAGAACTT
>CAVDMD010000166.1:0-4075 GCA_963609975.1 bacterium
TTTATCGGTTTAATTAAGTGATTTGAAGCATACCTGTGATTAAAATGTTGAAATTTCAATGCTTGCATACAATCAAGCCATTTTTGCTGATATTCAATTATGTCTTGTGATATACTCATTTCGAGAGGAGATATATTAAGATGACTGAAAAATATATACCTTTGAAAAAATATGCGAAAAAGTAAACAGGCTTGCCAAAGACTTTGGCGTAGAAAAAGTATATCTGCCTGGTTCATATGCAAGAGGTGAAGCTGATTCTGCTTCAGATCTGGATTTTCGTGTAGATAAAGGCAGGGTTCGTGGCTTTGGCTTCGGAGGGCTTTACAATGCTTTTGAAGACACATTTGATAAGCCTGTTGGTGTTATTACAACAGCAAACCTTGACAAAAGCTTTTTAGAAGCCATACAATCTGAGGAGGTTCTTTTATATGAGGCCAACTAACGAGGAAATTGACAGAACCTTGACTACAAGAGAGAAAAGTATGATACCGGCAGTAACCATCGAAATGCACAGGCTTTGTGCATAATGCAGATAGGGGAACTTTCCGGACTGCTTTCCGATGGCTTTAAGGCAAACAACACTCAGCATCCTTGGAGAGATATCAAACAGATGCGAAACATTATAGCGCATCATTATGGTGCATCTGATTATGATATTTTGTGGAAAGTTGTAACAGAAGGTATCCCTGAACTGAGAGATTTTTGCAAAGAAAAACTCAATTTAAGGAAATAAATCAACTGTATCCTTTAAGCAGACTTTAGGTGCACTTTAGCAAGCGGGGAGGCGCCTGCAAATTAGCCCCGCCTGTTTCATTGTCTTAAGTGCCCTCAATTATTTAACTTCCAATAGCCATTTGTATTGCTTCCACATCTGGTAAGAATGCCTTTCTCCTTTAAGGTCTTAATATTTCTAAGGACTGTCCGTTTTGAAATTCCTATCTGTTCAGCTATTTTCTGTGTAGAAATATCAGGACAATCTCGTATAAGTAAAATAATTTTATCTTCTGTTGAAACTTTTTTATTGGTGACATTATTGGTGACATTATTGGTGACACTGTCATTTAGCAGTCTGATATAATCTTCTCCGGCATTACAGCATACCATTATACCGCTGTCGTCAATAGTGTATTCAGGTAAAGGGCTATTGTATTTTGCACAGGCTTCACTGATTTTGTCAAAGCCTCTGCCCCATGCTTCAATCATTCCGCTTTTGAAAAATATTTCGGCAAGCTTCGGATTAAAAGGTTTTGAAGAATGTTTTGCAAACAGTTTTTCTGTCGTATTAAGATTCTCAGGCATACGCCCATCATTCCATACATAAATCTTATCTTCATATACACTAATCTGAATCGGAGTGCAACCGCTATAGTCCTTATGAACAACTGCATTCAGAAGGATTTCTCTAAATGCATCAGGATTAAACATAAATCGTTCTACCCTTTGGACTCCTTTGTATTCTATAAGTGCTTTCATATATTTTGTATAAACAAGATCAATTGTTTTATCTATCTGTTCAATTAACGGGCCGTGCACCTCATCCTGATATCTCAAATTAGAGTCGGTGGATTCAAAATATCCGATTTTTATATATGCGCCGGTTACCCATTTTTCCGGATCCTTATAAAAGGCAAGCATTGCAGCTCTGTTAAGATATCCCGCATCATCTATAAGGTGCAGATCTTCCATAAGGATTTCGTCACTGACATTAACGTCATCTTCGGAAAGGCGACCTCTTTCAAGGGACTTCTTTTTGAAAAGTTCTACAGCAGATGATTCTAAATCAGTCACATCAAAGTTGGGTAGAGGTACACCATCCCATGTCCTGCCCTGAGCTTTGAGGAGTCTTTCATCAAGCTCCCGCCCTGTAATTTCTCTCATAGTACTGCCTGATCTATAGTAATATTTGCCGTGATAACTTATCATTGACGGATATTTATCAACAACAATTTCAATGTATTGCAGATCATCTTCGCAGCGCAGATTAACATCAGCAATTATACCCATTGATGATGCTATCTTATTGGGTAAATCCTCAAGAAGTTTCTTGGCGTTCCCAACACCAAGAACTTTACCATTATCATCTTTGCCTACATACAGTCTGCCTCCGGATGCATTTGCATATCCGCAAATCCATTTAAGATATTCATCTCTCCAGACTGATTTGTATTCTACCGTCTGATGTTCTGCCATAAGTCACGGCCTCCATAAATATATAGTATTGCCCTATTGGAGCACTTTATCCCTTACAAGGATTGTATCACAATCGAGATATAAAGGGGATATAAATTTGTATCAGAATGTGTTTTATAAATATTGATTGCCTAAGAATATTGAAATTCCAACGATTCAGCCCGCTTGCACGCTTCAAATCAAATCGTCAGCCCACAGGAACAGGGAAATCAAGGCTACGGGGACTTTGGGAGGACAAAGAACAAAAAGAAAGGAAATAACCGAAATGAAGAAATTTTTATCAATTCTTCTTGCACTGGCTGTAGGCTTTACATTCACATTCGGTTCAGCTATGTCAGCATTTGCTGCCAGCTCATACACGCCGACAGATGAAACAAAGAATACACTGTATACCGCAGCTGCTGAAGCTTTGACTGAGGCAACTAACAGTGTGGATAACTACAAAGCCCAGTACTTAAGAAGTTATGCTGGCATCGATTTAACTGGTTATCATAACTCAGAAACACTTGCCATAACAAAAGAGGCTATAACCTATACCGGTGCAGGAAATGCGCTTCTTGATGATGTTCTTACTGCAGTAAAAGCTCAGGTGACAAAAACATATAATGACCAGATTGTGATGATTAACACAAGCACTCTCACAGCAACTGCAAATGGAACCCTCGCTGAAGCTATTGCACTTGTTAAGGAAAATATCCAGAATACCGCTGACGGCTTTACCACAGTGGCAAATATAACAAAACTGCTAAAAGGTGAGAGCGTAACAGCTAACAGTAATTATACAATACCTGTAGATAGCAATGCTGAAGCAGCACTGGCAGAAGCTGAATTTAATGTAAAAAAAGCTGATGCTGCAGCTGAAATTGAAAAAGCAAGAGCTGTGCTGGGACAATACAGCACAGATGTTCCAAAAAGTGCACAGATTACTATCAATGGAACAGATATGTATTACAGCAATTATGAAATTGCAAAACTGATGCTGGATAAAGCAGCAGAGGCAATCGATGTGGATTTTGACACTGTTGTTAAGACATCTGTAAAAGATACTATCGGAAAGTTTGCAACAGACATTGCAAAAGTGATTAAAGTAGATAAAGACGGTAAATACTTTGTTTATTTTGATACTACAATTTGTGGAAGTCCTGTTATAGCTAAAACAGGTACTGCTTCATTTGAAAATGGTGGAAAGATTTATACGATAACTGACACACAGAAAGCTGACAAAACACTTGCTGATGAGCAGGCTTACCAAACAAACATAGTTAGCAGTGCTGCTGCTCTTGCAGAAGCAAGACTTGCAAAAGCAATAAATGCAGAACTGGAAAAAGACGCCACAACAGCCGCACAGAAAACAGTGCTTAACAAAGTATTAGCAGACCTTCCGGCACAGGTTGCTGCTGCCAAGGAAGTTGCCGTTGCACAGATCTCTTATGAAGATACGGCTAATAAGGTAGAGACATTGGGTGGATATTGGAATGCCTATTTTAGTGGTTTAGTTTTGACTAATATTTATACTTCAGCAACCCCAACTTCAGTTGATTTGACTCCATCAGGTTCATTGGTATTAAATGGTGCTTTTGTTGACACTGTTGCAGCCGTTGCTGCATTAGAAGTAAAAGCTGCAGGTATGAAAACTGCAACCGGCCTTGACGGAAAATTGATGTATGATACAACCGCTGTTGACAACGCATTAAAAGCTGATAAGAAAACAGAATACACTACCGCAGACACTGCAAGCAGACTTGCCGCTTTGGGAAGCGGTAGCGATATCCTGAAGGCAGAAATGCAAAATGTTTTAATAGGAGTATCAGTAACTTTGAATAAGGTTGTATACCCTACAGTTAATAAGTGGCAGGAAGCTGTTGATAGTGGAAGTATATATGAT
>CAVDMD010000167.1:0-3411 GCA_963609975.1 bacterium
ATTACAAACAATCCCCCCAATTGAGCCTTCTGATGTCAGGTCGCCAGTATTAAAACACTTAGAGATAGTTCCGTAATTGCATCCACACAACACCCCATAGGAATCGTTGCCTGATATTTTGACCGAATCCAAATTATAGCAATGAAGCAAGCTCCCCTTGTTATATCCGGTTATTCCTCCTGAATAATTTCCTCCTGCTATAGCAAAGTTGCTAATCTGCAAGTTTTTTATATCTCCATAGTTATATGAAAACAATCCACAGTAGCCATCATCCGGGCGATTGATAAGTATTCCACTGATACAATATCCGTTGCCGTCCAGGTTTCCATAAAACCTTTCATCGCTTGTTCCTATAGGCTCCCAGAGTTTGCCTTCATTAAAGAAAACTCCACCTTTTCTTGAAAAGTCTGATATCTTAAATATAATATCATTTTCAAGTCTGTAGGATGCATACAAATCCTTGCGGATATTGTCCAATTGCTGTGTTGTTTTTATTAGATAAGGTGAATCACATGTACCATATCCTCCTGCAAAATCAGTTGTATTCTCTGCAGGTGCTACTGCATAGTTTGTTACATCTCTCAATGTAGGCAGCCAATAAACAGCTTCCGGGTTAATTGTCCAGATATTTTCAAAATCAAAGCCCTCGTAGGTTTCCGGATTTATCAACTCTATCACAGACGCCATCCCGGTATTGTCATCAGCGTTACCACATGCCTTTATTCCGATATTTGAATAGTAACAGCCAGTAACAACTGCATTATTATAATTCGAGCCGGCAATACTTCCTTTATAGTCAGCACTGCCGATTCTACCAATATTATAACAATTTTCTATGGTGCCATAGTTATATCCCGCAATTCCTCCTGCAGATCTGTTGTAACCATAACCACCAGCATTAATCACACCGCTGTTATAACAATTTTCTATGGTGCCATAGTTATATCCCGCAATTCCTCCCGCAGTGCCCTCTGATGAAACTGTACATGTATTGTAACATTTACTCACTAATCCTCCATTAGTACCGCAGATGCTTCCAGCATTTCCGCTACTTGAAATTTTCCCAATAATGCCATCTATCATACCTAATCTTGTTACTGTACCTTTATTGCATTCAAACAGCCCTGCGTAACCGTTTGGCCGCTCGCATTTCAGCCCTTTTATCACATGCCCGTTACCGTCAAACATACCTGTAAAGTCATTTATCGGAGCCCAGCCTTCGCCCTCGTTATAAAACTTTCCGCCTTCTGCAAAGTCAGCTTCGGTAAATTCAATATCTGCAGTAAGCTTGTATGCTGCATTCAGGTTGTTTCTGACCGCATCCAGCTGCTCTGCCGTTTCTATGATATACGGGTCAGATTCTGTCCCGCTGCCACCTGCAAAGGTCACTTCACTTGCACCTGTATCTGTAGCATATGCGGTACCGCCAAAAGATATACAGCTAACAATCAATACGCTTATCAGCAAAAGAATACCGATATTTTTCCTGTCTTTTATTCTGCTATACAATTTCCTCATCTCAAAGCTCTCTCCTTCCGGTTTACATAACTTTTACTCTATCCTTTATTCTTCAATCTATATCAAAGCTCTCGCTGTGTTTTCAAATTTAATTTCAGGGTATCTGCTGTTTTGGCAGATACCCTGCCATATTCAGGATTTTTGCAGCCTGTCTATTGCTGCACTGCCTTTATCTGTTCACGGAGCAGTCTCTCGCAAAACTGCTCCGTTTCATAAAATTTCTGCATAACCGTTTCATGCAATGTAAGTCCATAAACATATCACGATGCGGATTTGTACGGCAGGGTTTTAAAGTTTGCCCATCCCGCAAGATAACGTTCAAGAATCATAACATCTTCCCCAGTTATATTACTATCTTCGTTAACATCTGCAGACTTCATATATACATCGCTGTATCCGTTCCATCCTGCAATATGGCGCTTTAGCCACAATGCATCTGCATAGTCAATAGAACCGTTTGTGTCAACATCTCCGCATTTAACAGGTCCCAGTACTTTAAAGCTTTCTGACCATGAAACCCCGTTATCTCCATAGCTGAACTTCAGCTGTATTTTTTTATTAAAGTCATATGAGCCGCTCACTTCAAATTTCCAGTAATAATATGTGTTGCTTCCTGTTATTGTGCTCCCATACTCATTCATCGTTATTCCTGAAACCGACTTCTCCGAATCTGCACTTAATATTTCAACTCTTATATTTCTGGTTTCAACAGAATCAAAGCTCTCATCACGGGAAATATAGTAAAAAGTTTTATCTTTAGAAGTATTGTAATCAAAGTATTCAAGGAAGGTATCACTGCTGCGTTCGGTAATGCTGCTGAAAAATCCTTCGTCAGGCACTTCAAATATAACTTTCATTCTGTACTCTTTACCACCTGCGTCGCTGTCAGCACTGCAATAATATTCGCCTACAGCTTTTCTGCTCACGTTATATGATCCTGTGTTTTCATTTTTTTTGACTGTAAATCCGTTTGCATTTACGGAATCGACAGAATAATATTGTTCACCCTTTTTAATTGCAAAATAACCTGCTGTATTCTTTTGGTATGTATACAATATCTTTTCTGCGTGCTCATCTACAGCCCCTTCTTCGCTATTTTGAATGACTCCGTTTTCACCAAGAAACACATTGTCCTCATCAAACCAGTATAGCTGCTGTTCTTCAGGCACTTCGGTCGAGTCATATATATTTATTTCTTCTTTATCGTTAAAATATTTACTATTATAAAACCATCCTATCTGCCTTGCTGTAAAATAGCCTGATCTGTAATCACTTGTAACTGTAATTTTCCAAATCTGCTTCTGATATGTACTTCCCTCCAGCTTAGTAAATGATATTCCGTCCAACTGCTGAGGGTTACCGTCTTCACCAATAAACGCCGGGGAACAATCATAATGGCCACTATTTCCAATCAGATAAAAATATGTTTCTTTGCCGTCAGCACTTTTATTGTCTGCGGCAATAAAATGAAATTCTCCGTTAAGATATGTATCTTCACTCATATCTTCACTGCTGAAAAAGCCTGTGTTCGGCAAATGCAAAATCAGATTCTGTTTATATGTTTTGCCATTATATTCAGCTGCAAACTGATAATCACCGGAATCCGACCATGTTACGGTATATTTGCAGTTCCCGCCTGAAGTAAGTTTAATATTCTCACCACCGGTCACTTCTACATTATCTACCGCATAATACTCGCCTGAAGCTGCTTTAACTGCAAAATATCCTTCCCTTTCGCCGCATTTATATGTTGCTCCGTTCGTGTTATTCGATGTAAACAGTTTTTCTTCGGCATACCAATCCGCATGATTCTTCTCGTCATTAACAACAACTTCTTTACCACTGTTTATTGTTACATCTTCGCTGTTAAACCAGTACATCATCTGATCCTTG
>CAVDMD010000167.1:3458-4045 GCA_963609975.1 bacterium
ATATACATCCATATTAATAGTGGCGCTACTATATATTTCTTCATCGCCTACCCTGGACGTTATACAAAATTGCAAACGGTTATAAGCCTTATCTTCCCAATCTGTGGTTTTGCCTCTGTAATCTTTACTTACAGTAACGGGCCACACATAATATTCATGTGACTCATCAAGATACCCGGGCTGACCAACAGATATTCCGGTCACCGTGTTCTCTATACAATCATTATCATCTGTTATTTCATTAATCCAGGCCCTGAAAGTATTGATGTCATACCCATACGAAGGCGCAATCAGATAAAAGCAAGCATTTCTGTCAGCCTCCCCGGCTACATAAATATAGTGAAGCTCTGACTGAATATAACTTTCTTCAGTTCTCTCAGATGTGCTGTAAAACCCTGTATCCGGCAAATCCACAACCAGATTAAACTTATACTCTTTTTCACCATCACTGTATTTAAACGTATATGTTCCAAACTTTGTCCATCTGACTAAACACACATATCCACCTGATGTTTCTTCGTCTTCTTTTTCAATCCGGATGTTATCACCAACAGGTTGAACAGATGCTGCTTTGACCGCATAATAGC
>CAVDMD010000168.1:0-3948 GCA_963609975.1 bacterium
TTTTTTATTAAAACAGCAAATTAATAAAAAGAAAGCTGTAGTTTGAATCATCTTAGAACAGTCAAATGTGTGAATAAACGGATTCGGTTCCGCAATACTTTAATTGTTATAATGTAACACTCAAAAAAGCCAAAAGAATTGGGAGGAAGGAGAATAATCAAAATGAGTATAAAACAAAAAATTATAAAAAGCTTGTATGAGCATAATCCCCACGGTAAGGGGTTGTACGGAAAAATAACTGCAATAATGCTTATAATCAGCTTTATATGCTTTTTGGTAGTATTAATTGCAGAGGTAAAAAAATATATATGATATGAATTGTGTCTGAAATAATCTGTGGGGATTAAATTTGACACAAAATGTTAAAAAGGCTGCCATGTCAATGCTTATGATATGGCAGCCTTTTTGTTATCTGCATTTGCTAAGCAGCTGCTCCCATTTCTTATCCACATAGCTCTGGGCTTCTTCTATCATCCATTCGCTGCCTTTTTTGAACATATGGCTGAACCGTCCCTGCAGCTTCAGAAACTCCTCAACCGGCAGCTTTTTTTTCGGCTCATAGGTCAGACGGTATACGCCGTCCTCAATTTCAAACAGAGGCCATACGCAGGTATCAACAGCCATCCTGCTTATATACGCTATGTCGGCGGCGTTGTATCTCCAGCCTCTCGGACATGGTGACAGCACGTTGAGGAAATTTGCTCCCTCTGTATATATAGCCTTTCTGGCTTTTTCATGCAGATCACTCATGTTGCCGATAAATGCAGTCTGCGCAACATAAGGTGAGCCGTGGGCGGCAATGATTGCCGTCAGATCCTTTTTGTTCTGCTGCTTGCCCGGCAGCTTGCTTCCTGCAGGAGATGTAGTGGCGTTGGCAAATCTCGGAGTGGAGGAGGAACGCTGTATGCCGGTGTTCATATATGCCTCGTTGTCATAGCATACATACACGAAGTCGTGATTTCGCTCTATGGCTCCCGAAAGTGACTGAAGGCCTATATCATAGGTGCCGCCGTCACCGCCAAAGGCTATAACCTTGAAGTTTTCTTTTACCTTGCCTTTTTGCTGCAGCACCCTGTAGGCTGTTTCAACACCTGCGGCAGTTGCAGCGGCGTTTTCAAAGGCGCTGTGAATGAAGCTGTCCTCGTAGGCGGTATAAGGGTACATAAATGTTGATACCTCAAGACAGCTTGTGGCGTTTACAATAACGGCTTTATCCTCAGGCTCCAGTGCCCTCAGCACGCCTCTTACTGTTATGCCTGCTCCGCACCCGGCGCACAGTCTGTGACCGCCTGCAAGCCTTTCTTTTTTTTCTGCTTCTTTTTTCAAGTTGTATGTCATAGCACTACACCTCATATTTCTCTTTGTCTCTGCCGTATGTTCTGGCAGCGCCTCTGTGGTATTCCTCTTTCATCATACGCTGATCGGCATCCGGATATCTGGAGTCCCTTACTCCCACATATCTGTATACATCGCCCGGATCGTCCTCGTCTATAATATCGTAGAGATCCTGATATATGTCGTAGTAATCCTCAACCCTTATATCCCTGCCGCCAAGACCGTAGATATAGTTTACGGCATAAGGTCTGTCAGGCAGATCGTAAAGGGAGCTTCTGGCCTCGTTGAACAGCGGACCGCCGCTGTTTGAAAAGCTCTCGGCCTTGTCCATTATGGCAACTGCCTTTACCTTGCACATTGCAGCGGCAAGAGGTCTTCTCGGAAACGGTCTGAACACACGCAGTTTGATAAGACCTACCTTGCGGCCCTCTGCACGAAGTCTGTCAACAGCTTCCTTGCCTGTGCCTGCGCTTGAGCCCATAACCACAAGCGCCACATCTGCATCATCCATCATATATTCTTCAAAAAATCTGTATTTGCGCCCCGTAAGCTTTTCGTAGGCTTTGCCTGTCTCAAGTATCACAGGCATTGAGTCTTTCATAGCCTGCGCCTGCGCTCTTTTTACCTCCATATAGTACGGGGAGGTTCCGTAGGGACCTGCGGCCAGAGGATTTTCACTGTTTAACAGGAAATTTTCGGGTTCGTACTCTCCGACAAAGGCTCTGACCTTTTCATCCTCCAGCAGCTCTATGTTTGAAACGCCATGACTTGTAATGAAACCGTCCTGACAGGCCATAACAGGAAGCCTGCATTTTTCGGCAATCAGAACCGCCTGTATGAAATTATCGTAGGCCTCCTGATTTGTTTCGGCATACATCTGTATCCAGCCCGAATCCCTTGCGCCCATCGAGTCCGAATGGTCGTTGTTGATATTGATAGGGCCTGACAGCGCTCTGTTTACTACGGACATAACTATAGGAAGTCTCATGGAGGCCGATACATAAAGCAGCTCCCACATATATGCAAGTCCGCAGGAGGAGGTTGCCGTCATCGCTCTTGCGCCTGCGGCGGAAGCGCCTATGCAGGTTGACATTGCACTGTGCTCCGACTCAACGGGTATAAATCCTGTATCCACAAGACCGTCAGCCACATAGCCTGAAAAATATTCGGGGATTTCCGTTGACGGTGTGATAGGGAAGGCTCCCACAACATCGGGATTTATCTGCCTCATAGCTATAGCCACCGCTTCATTTCCTGATTTTCTCTCTCTTACAGACATTTATTCTCCCTCCTTAACCATAGTGATAGCGCCGAAAGGGCATACCTTTGCGCATATGCCGCAGCCCTTGCAGTGCATAAAATCAAAGTCAAGCCTTTTGCCGTCTCTGACAGGTATCGAGCTGTCGGGACAGTAAGGAAAGCACAGCATACAGTGCCTGCATTTTGTTTCATCAAATACAGGGCGGTCAACACGCCACTCACCCGTATTGACAAGCTTTGAGGTTGCGCCCTCATATATCTCGGCGCCTGTGGTAAGCTCCTGCCATGTTGATTTTTCGTTTATATCTGCAGCTTTTGTTTTTATCATTTTAGACTACCTCCGCAAGTGTGGCTCTGAGAGCCTTCATATTACCCTCGACTATTTCAGGCCTGCCGGGGAATTTGTGCCTGAAAGACTCCTCCATATCTTTAATGAACTGCTCCTGCCTGATTACTCCGCTGACCTTTACAGCGGCTGCAAGCATCGGAGTGTTGGGAAAATATCTGCCAAGCGCCTCCTCTGAAATTCTTTTGGCATCTACCGTATATATAGGGCCTGTGTATTCCTCAAGCAGCTCGCCTCTTATTTCCTCTGAGGATCTGCCGGTGTTTATGATAAGCGCACCCTCTGTACTCAGACCCTTTGTGACATTTACAGAATTGAGCAGAGTTTCGTCTACCACTATCACATAATCCGGAAAATATATATTTGAATGCACCTTGCAGTGAGAATCGGCTATTCTGTTGTAGGCCGTAATCGGCGCGCCCATCCGCTCCGGACCGTATTCGGGAAATCCCTGCACGTCCTTGCCTGAATTAAAGGCTGCCTCTGCAAGAAACAGGCAGGCTGTCTTGGCTCCCTGTCCGCCTCTGCCGTGCCATCTGAATTCAACCATATTGTCTGCCATATCAGTTACCTCCTAAATAAAAACTCTCTGCCCCGTAATGGGACAGAGAGATAATTCTCTGCTATACCACCCAATACAAGTGCAGCATACAAGCATATGCCTTCTCTGTTACGGGAGAACCCGTCAGAGCCTACTCTAAAAACTATTTCGGTCTGCAACTCAGGAGTGATTTTCGTATTCGGACTTTCTTGTGCCGGACTCTCACTGTCACCGGCTCGCTGTGAGCTCTGTCCGGAATATTACTCTCTCCGTCAAAGTCTTTGGTATTGAATTATCGATTTACATATACATTAAACCATACAGGAGAGTTTGTCAAGAATAAATTGTGTTAAAACAACAAAAAAATTAAAGAAAGTTTGTGATACAATATCAAGACAAGGGGCGGATTGTGCGAGAAGTTTCATATATGATTTGCAGGGAAAATAAAATACTGACAAAGAAAATC
>CAVDMD010000169.1:0-3924 GCA_963609975.1 bacterium
TATGTATACTGTTTTCTCACCGTATCCTCATCCTTGCCTCCGGCAGCCCATACCCAGAACTGCGGCCAGAACGAGAACACCGAAATTATAATTGAGGTGGTCCAGAAAAGCGGAGAGAAATCGCCCTTGGCTCCCGGAAGAGTCATATGCTCAGGGCTCACCTCCATAAGCCTTCTGAATGCCTCGCTGACACTGAACGAACCCAGCACGGTATAGAGCACAAACAGACATACGGTAATAGAAAGTATCAGCATCAGCACTCCCTGCATTACATTCGTCCAGCCTATGGCTCTGAGCCCGCTGTTATATACATAAAACGCTATGGCACAGAGAATTATCAGCTCGCCCAGCCACATTGGAACAGCACCGTTGCTCATTACATTGAGAATATGCCCGGATCCTATAATCTGAACAAGCGAATTGCCAAGCACCGCAAGAGCCCCCACTATACCGCACAGCATACGAAGCCCCTTTGACTCAAATCTGGCTCCTATTCCTTCTGCCTGAGTCCTGTAGCCGTATGCGGCCGCCACTTTGTTTACTCTTGGCGATATAAGGTAGGAGGAGTAGGTTATGAATCCGAGATACACCACAACATAAAGAGCAGCAACACCTTTGGAATATGCCCAGCCCGGCGCTCCCAGAAATGTATAGGCGCTTACATTGCCCGCACCTGTCAGAAATATCATAACTATAAGGCCCATTGTATTGCCCGATGACGACCAGTTTTCGACCCTGTTCATGTCAAGTCTGCCTTTGGCCGAAAATCCTAATATGCAGGCTACAAGTGTATAGCACAAGGTTATGCCGAGAGGTCCCCATGTCTGAAGCATCTAGTGCACCTCCCATCTGTAAGCGATATTGATGACAATAACAGTAACAATAAGGCTTATTACCGACACTGTAAACAGCACCGGCATTCCAAGCAGCATACACGGAATGTTAAACAGGTTGACTACCGGAGATATCATCGAAAGCAGCGATAATACCATCATGGCACAAACCACCCATTCCTTTGCTTTTCTGGGCCTCACCACAACCCACGGTTTCATTTTCTTTTCTTTTTTAGATTCCATTTCTATATCCTTTCGTATTTAATACTGCCGTCTATCATAGTCATATCCACATTTATATCCATAATCTCCTCAGGCTGCGCCTCAAGAATATTTTTTGACAAAACAACAAGGTCTGCCAGCTTGCCCGGCTCTATGCTGCCCTTGATATCCTCTTCAAGAGAAGCATATGCCCCGTTGTATGTATACATTCTGATTGCATCCATAATGCCTATCCGCTGACAGGCTCCGGCAGCAGTGCCGCTCCTGCCGTCTGCTCTTGTGACCGCCGTATATATCCCGATCATCGGATCAGGCTCTATTACAGGCGTATCCGAACCTATAGCCGTTATTATCCCGCTGTCAAGATATGATTTGAGAGGAAACATACAGTTTACCCTGTCTCCGTAATATTTGATGTACATCTCGGCATTGTCTATAAAAAAGCCCGGATTTGACACCACCGTCACATTTGCTTTTTTGAGTCTTGCTATTATCTCATCGTTTATTATTGCGCAGTGCTCGATTCTGTGCCTGCATGGTCTCGGATTTAATTTCATGGCTTTTTCTATTGATGAAAGTATCACATTCACCGCCTCATCTCCCACAGCGTGCGCTGTTATGTTAAAGCCTGCGTTATGTGCGGGGATCAGAACCGCATCAGCCTCCTCCTGCGTATAAAGCTGTATTCCCTTGAGGTCGGGATTGTGATTATATGGCTGTGAGACTGCGCATGACGGGCCGCTGGTGCTGCCGTCAATTAATATTTTGACATGACCCAGTCGGAAATGCTCATCTCCAAGTCCGCCTCTGATGCCGGTCTTAATGAAATCATCCACCCACTCTATTGTTTTTTCCTTGCCGCAGGCATGATAAAGCAGCACATACATTCTGACATCTATAAGTCCGTTTTTGCAGGCCTCCTGATAAAGTCCTATGGTATCGGCGCCGTAAAAGCTGGCATCGTGCACGCTGGTTATGCCACAGCGCAGGAACATATCGTTTGCGGTCTTAAACGCCCGCATATATTCCTCTTTTGTGTACATCACCTTGTCCCACATAAATGTACAGGCTCTCTCCTTGAGAAGGCCTGTCATGCGGCCGTCTTCGCCGATTACCACTTCTCCCTCTGCAAAGTTTTCGGGGCGGATTCCCCCTGCCTCAAGAGCTTTTGTATTGTATACGCCCATATGCAGGCAGACTCTTGTAAGCTGTACCGGATTGTCCGGCGCCGCCTCATCAAGTTCCGCTCTCGTAGGGTGTCTGCCTTCTTTGAGCTTGCCCTGATCATAGCCTGTTGCTTTTATCCATGCTCCCTTTGGAAGCTTTTGCGCTTCTTCTCTGATTATCCTCTGGATTGACGGTATATCGGGAGCCTTCCCGGCACTGCAGTCAAGTATTACTGCAGAATTCTGTCCCCTCATGCCCAGATGACAGTGAGCGTCTATAAAGCCCGGCAGCAGCGCCCTGCCCTCAAGGTCAACAACTCTGGTTTCGGGTCCTGTCCAGACCTCTGCACCTTCATTGTCGCCCGTATACACGATATATTTATCTCTGACCGCCGCAGCCTGACAGACTGTATTGTTTCTGTCCACAGTGACAACCGCACCATTTACAAAAACAGTATCGGCATACATTGACATACTTCTGTTCATTTTGCACCTCCGCAATTTTTACGAATATATCTGTAAATATAATATCACATCTGCTGCAAAATTCCTCCTGCATTATTGCATTCCGGCAAATATTTTCTCCAAAAAACAAAAAAGCCCCTCTGGCTTCGTCAGAAAGGGCGACAGACATTCATTCTTTTTTCAGGTATTTGACAAATTCCTTCTTTGTTCTCTGATAATTGGCTCTGCATACTGCAATCTCTGTACCGTTTGACAGAAATATTGACTGGTTTTCCATCGAATCCACATAATCAAAATTTATAATATAGCTCCTGTGGCACATATAGAATCTGCTGTCAACTTCTTCGTACAAATCCTTCAGTACTGCATTGTACCTGAAAATACGTTTCTGGGTGATAACCGAGGTTTCTCTTCTATACTGTTCAATATAGACGATGTTTTTGTAAAAAACTCTGGCAACAAGATTTTGGTTTTCAACAATAATATAATTCTTGTTCATATTCACCTCCAACTCATTTGTGCATTTTATTAAATTTTTTACAATTATATATCATACTTACATCAACATCTATGCGTATATGTGAATATAATTCGACAAATTCCGACATTCCTATCCCGCTGCCCGTCGCAAAAGACAGCAGGCATATTTTTCATGCCTGCCGTATATTATCTGATTCCGTGTATTACGTTTTGGGCCCATTTGCCCGATCTGTATCTGCAGGTCAGGATTATCGCCTTGAATATATTCTCCGATTTGACAAGCAGCACTACAATATATACCGGCAGTCCGAATACCATTGCACTGAGGAATGCCGCAGGTACTGCTATGAGCCATACGCATGAAACCTCGCTTACTGCCGCAAATCCGGTATCTCCTCCGCCTCTCAAAACTCCGGTTACAAGAGTGCCGTTGTAGAGATTGAGCACCATAAATATGCCGTAGATAAGCAGTATGCGCCTTGCATAAAAAGCTCCCAGAGGCGTGAAGCCGAACAGGTTCACAAGCAGACCCGAGAATACTATAAGAAGGGCACCGAACACCGCGCCGAAAAGCAGTGCGATTCTGAGCAGTTTTTTTGCCATGGCTCTGCTTTTTTCGGTATTGTTTTC
Organism: bacterium; assembly: GCA_963609975.1. Classification (GTDB taxonomy): domain Bacteria; phylum Bacillota; class Clostridia; order Peptostreptococcales; family Anaerovoracaceae; genus UMGS973. The sequence goes on from CAVDMD010000169.1 coordinate 3,797, forward strand.
GCCAAGCTGCTCACCTATGAGAATAAGAGCCGCATCTCCTATGCTGAAGCCTGCCATTATGAACAGGTTCTCAATGGTATTGCTCGCCTGCGCCGCCGCATAAGCCGTAACCCCTATATGACCTATGG
>CAVDMD010000170.1:0-3906 GCA_963609975.1 bacterium
AATTTCTTCTGCCGACAACAAAAACGACTTATTTTCTTCACTACTATCATCACAAAACTGGTATCCTGTTTCCCAGCACATCTCATCTTCTACATTATAGCTTTCTTTTGCAGTCAATTTTGTTTCTTTGATGTTTCCAAGTTCTTTACTTCCAAAAAATTTTCCACCTGATTTTATTTCTTCTCTTACAGAACTTGTGTTATATGTCGCACCTATTATTTTGTTCGGATCAAATGCCGCTGCATAAAGAGCCTTATCACTATCAATAAGCATAGTTCCTTCGCTATTTGATAATACCCTATACTTTGTAGCTTTATTATCGTATGCTCCATAGTACAGATAATTACCATTAGTCTTGTCCCAGCCGCCTTTCGGCACTGTGATTGCATCTGCACCGATGTTAATACTCTTTGCGGTATTATTTGTAGTCGCAACTCCAGTTTGTGAAAATGCCATTGTCGGCATGAAGTACATCATCATTACGATGCACAACAAAAAACTAAGTACCCTTTTCATTTTTTCTTCCTTTCTTCTTTCTTTACTATAGTTTATTAACTACATAGGCATAAAATAGCCTATACAGTTTATTTAATCATAGCATTATTACCTATACAATTCAAGTATAAATTAATTACATAGGCGGTATTATAAATGAATTACTATGAAATAGGTCAAAAAATCAGAAAAAAAAGAAAGGCTCTGGGACTTTCTCAGGAGGAGCTGGCAGAAAAAGTTGAAATTTCTACAACACATATGAGTCACATCGAAACCGGCAATACAAAGCTGAGCCTGCCTGTGTTTGTCAGAATAGCCGAAGCCCTTGGCTGTCAGACAGATGAACTGCTTTATGACATCGGCACTGCATCAAGACGCATTTCCTATGAAAACATATTGCTGACACTTGAGCGCTGCACAACCAAACAGCTTCGTATCATCGAAGATATTATAGCTGCCGCAAAGATTTCTCTTGATAAAAATTCCTAACCTTGTTCCCCGATATTTACCCGCCTTACTTTTGCTGCACACAAACCGTCAGAAACCCTGCTTTTCTCATGCCTTACCTTTGTTATGAAAACGAAGCCGGCCGATTACATTTCTCATAACCTGTTAGGATTTTTCCCCTGAGGCAAAAGCCTTTTTTGTCACACCGGTGCTTCACGCAAAAAAGCCGCCTGAACCGAAATATTATTCAGCCCAAACGGCTTGTTTATATCTGCATTTTTTTATTTGGCGTATTCTGTCATAAGCTCTATTGCTTTTTCAAGTCCGGCTTTTTCGTCCTGATATGTATTCGCAAGATATTTTTCCTGAGTTTTTTTCAGCTCTTTGAGCTTGGCTATTTCAGAAGAAACATCTGCACCCTCTGTATCATATTTGTCGCCGAGGCTTGTTATAACATCTCCTATATCGCAGTGTCTGTACTTGATAAGCCCGTCGCCCCATGTGCCTTTTCTGTTGTCAAACAGCTGGTTTTCCATATATTCGCAGGTTTCCTTGTCAAAGTTCATATAGTACCATGCCCAGTCAACACTGCTGAGATATTCGTCATATGCCTCCTGAATATTGCCTGCTTCAAGAGCCTCTATGCCCGCTTCAAGATTTGCTACATTATCCAGATAAAGCTCATGCCTGATTATATTATCCGGCTCAAAATTAAGTCCTACAAGAGCATCCTGAAGCACCTTGTATATTTCCTGAGTCTGTTTGTTAAGCTCTACTGCCGCAGCCTTGTCACCGGACTCCTCAACCTCAGCCATCTTTGCCTCTAATGCCGCTGCTGCATCCTTTGCCTCTGCAATCACTGCTTCAAAATCTGCTTCTGCCGCAAGGCTTTCTTCAAAGCTGCTGATTCTGTCAGTAAAGCTCATAGGTCTTACAGCCTTTGCATCAAGGTCTATTACCAGTTTGCCGTAGGTCCTGATTATATCGTTGAAGCCTTCCTCATTAAGAGGCTGTGCTTCTGTGCTGTCATATGTCGAATGATATCCCTTGTCATCATAAACAGTACCTTCTCCGCTGCCTGCCACTATTGACGGAATCCCCTGGAGCGTCCAGTAAAAGTCCTCTGTTCCTGTACCATTGGTGTCATAGCTCCATTTATATGGAGATTCTTCATTAAGTCCTCCAATGCTATCCATGATGAATCCCATAAGCTCAACAGCACTTCTTGTTCCTGCACAGGTTTCGCCCTCAACAGTGTATCCTCCGTCATTGTTTACTATTGCAAACGCACCGTCTACCCAGTCAGGATGAACTGTCGCAAGTTCCTCATAAGCGCCTGCCGACCAGTCATATTCACTGCCGGCAACGCCCCATTCCTCTGCGCCGTGAATACAGAAGCGTATGGTCTTGTCAGGAGTATATTCACTGTCAGCAAGAGCTTTTGCTATTGCCATCGAAACCGCCACTCCCTGCGCATCATCATAGGTCGAATGGAAATATCCGTCCATATGTGAAAATACAAATATTGTTTCATCAGTCGTTCCCGGAATTTCTCCCCACAGATTGTGTGAAGTCACATCCTCTGTAACCTTTGAATCGGCATTAAGCGTTACTGTTATTGAATCCTTACCTGATGCCTTGATTGCATCCTGAAGCGCGTTGCTGTCCTCCTCGCTTATAGCCAGCGCCGGTGCATCTGCAGGCCCGCATATATCCTGAACGCCTACCCTGTCACTGCCTTCTTCTGCATAAACAGACATGGCAACAACAGCTCTGGCGCCTTTAACCTTTGCCTGATATGCAGGATAGTTTATCCACCAGTTTTCGTTCTGGTCAACATCAAGCAACACCAGCTTGTCTTTAACATCAAGGCCTTCATAATCAGCTGCCGTTCCCTCGTTTACATAAACAAGCTCTATTTCCTCATTATCAGCCTGCAAGGTTGTCTGATATCCTCCAAGGTCTATCTTCTTTTCCTCACCATCAGCGTTTTTGAAAGTGATGTTTGCGCCGCCAAATACCCAGCCGTCAACCGTAATATCATCCACCGTTATATTCTCAAGTCCGATATCCTCCATAACACCTTTGAGGTATTCCATTGTCTGTTTCTCTGCAGGCGAACCGGCCGAACGCATACCCATTACAGGGTCGTCTCCAAATTCACTTACACTCATCATTACTTCTTTTGCAAAGTCCATATCTATGGCTGCATTGAATTTATCAAAATTCTCACCGTAATCTGAGCTTCCGCAGCTGCCAAGTCCCAGTACAATCGTCGCAGACAGTGCCGCAATTCCAATTTTCTTAAACATAATACTATCCTTTCCTCTACTTTGTGTGATTTTCTCTGAATATTATATCAATTCAGGCATTTTTATCAACACACTAATCTGCTGTTTTTACCTACTACCTTGTCAAATACATACGACCTATCAAACATGGGGATATGCTGTCAATAGGCTTTCCTGTATGCCCTGCGCTTCCACACAAAATGCAACGCAGCCATGTCAGCTGATACAACTGTTTTTTGGCATAACAACAGGCGGTCAAAAGACCGCCCTAATTGTTCAGATTATTTTACTTGCTCTGACACCGTACCTGTCTGAAGTCACTCCAATTCACCTCAGCAAGGTGTATTTATATGTTCAAGCCAATAGTTAATTCAACTGCCTGCCTATAGCTTCTCTATATCCTCTTTAGACAATCCGGAAGTTTCAGCTATAATGTCAATGGCAACACCCTTGTCTTTTAGAGCCTTCGCCATCTTAAGAGCTTTGGAAGCCTCGCCCTCACTGCGTCCACGTGCTTCACCGATTTTCTCGCCTTCGCTCCTGCCCTGTTTAAGACCTTCACTTCTGCCAAGCTCAAGACCTTCGCTTCTGCCAAGCTCCTCACCCTGCTCTCTGGCTTCCTGTATATCGAGCATTCTTTCTTCATATGCGTTCATATACTTCACTCCAATCT
>CAVDMD010000171.1:0-3880 GCA_963609975.1 bacterium
TTAATCCTATAATGTAGGTAAAACAATTGGAGGATTTACATTATGGATAAGTTTGTAATCACACCCAAAGAAGACAAGACCATCACGATGACTATTCGCATAGATCGTGCATTACAGGAAAAATACAGCGAACTGGCCGATAAAACTAACCGTTCCAGAAATGAACTTATCGGGATGGCTCTGCAGTATGCCCTTGATAATATGGAGTTAAAGGATATGTAGCAAGCTTATTGAGCCGGTTTTTATTAATGATAAACTATCACATAAGCGTGATAGCAATAGCTGATTATAAATTTTATAAAAAAATATGAGGAAGCATAGCAATATCTTTAGAGTTTACAGATATTATGCTATGCTTCTTTTATTTGACTATACGACAGAGGCTATAGTATTATGCGTTAAAGGTATGTTTTAAAATCAAGGAGTGCCTTGGTATAAGTGATGCCATTTTTATCAAAATATCGGGGAAGCCCATATTCTATAAAGTTTTCTATCATTTTACGCTGCATATCCAGTTTTGAAATTTCTGTTGACAAGGTTATGATTTTATTGTGAAGAAGCACCTCTTGCTGTGTTTTGCACGATGCCATAAATCGGCCTATTTCCTCAAGTTCAAATCCTGCCTCTTTATATAAAAGAATTTCCCACAGGCGTTTTAAATCGGTATCATCATAAAGCCTGTAATTTTCCTTTGACCTTTTTGCAGGAAGGAGCCCAATGTCATCGTAATACTGAAGCGTGCGTTTTGATAAACCTGAAATTCTGCTTACATCTTTTATTTTTTTCATATAATTCACCTTTCTTTAACTGTGAGATATTAGTTTCATAAAAGGGAATGTTTTTTTCGCGAATTGATATTTCTATAAATAAATTTTTTAATATTTCAGTGGTCTTTTATGTTTCAGTGAACCTGCAGGCAGTTGCTGCCTGCAGAAACTCAGTGGAAAAAAGCCGGAACACTGCAGGAAAGATAGGCAGCGAGATGGGCGACAGAATTCGGAACCTTGCAAAAATGTCGATGGCAAGCCTATGGGCACAATCAGCGATAAGGACATATCAAAAGCTTACTTCAAAATGAGAAGCGAGCTTTACAGAGTATGCGGACTCTGCAGGGGAAGCGCTGAAACTTGTCAGATGGCTTTTGTTATAGTAAACCGCCGGATAAAGGTACAAAAATGCGTTTTAAGCGGCGGTTTGGCAGCAAAAAAGGCTGTTGACCGCCGCTTAAAAAGAGTTTATTATGTATATAATAATAAAAGAAGGTGTTACGGATATGATAGGAAGAATAAAAGAAACCGGAGAACTGAATCGTTTATATAACAGTGGCAAAGCAGAGCTTGTTGCTGTTTATGGCAGACGGCGTATAGGCAAGACATACTTGGTTGATGAAACTTTCAAGGGGCGTATTACATTCAGACACGCAGGACTGTCACCCGTAGAAGAAAACAAAAACGGTATGCTCAAAGCACAGCTGGAGCACTTTTATTATTCACTGCTTCTGCAGGGAATGAAAAAAAGCAAAAAACCGGAAAGCTGGCTAGAGGCATTCTATATGCTGGAAAAGTTTTTAGAAGAAATTAATAACGGCGAAAGACAGATTGTGTTTTTAGATGAACTTCCTTGGCTTGACACTCCAAGGTCAGGGTTTATGACAGCCTTTGAGGGATTCTGGAACACATGGGGCTGTCACAGAGAAAACCTGATGGTTGTTGTATGCGGCAGTGCAAATTCGTGGATTTTAGACAAGCTGATAAACAGTCACGGAGGATTATATAACAGGGTTACCTATGAAATGAAACTGGCTCCTTTTACTCTTGGTGAATGTGAAGCGTTTTATGAGAGCAAAGATGTGAAACTTTCCAGATATGATATTGTGCAAAGCTATATGATACTTGGCGGGGTTCCCTATTATATGGGCTATTTCCGGAAAGGGATGAGTCTGGCGCAGAATATAGACAATATAATGTTTAATAAGCGTGGCAAATTGAGAGACGAATATGATCGCCTGTTCGCGTCAATTTTCAGCAACCCGGAGTCGATGAAAAAAATTGTTGAGCTCCTGTATACCAGAAACGCCGGATTTACAAGAAGCGAAATAGCGGAAAAACTGAATGTAAATGATGGTGGAAGGCTGTCAAAGAGCCTTAATGCTCTGATTGCCAGTGATTTTGTTGTTAAATATATTCCGTTTGGAAAAGGAAAGCGTGAGCATTACAAACTGATTGACCCGTTTTGTCTGTTTTATTTACATTTTGTTAATAAAAAACGCAACCTGAATGAGAACTTCTGGAGTCAGAATGTAACCTCACAGCAGATTGCCGTATGGAGAGGCTTTGCTTATGAAAACGTCTGCTTTACTCATGTGCCGCAGATAAAAAAAGCACTGGGTATCAGCGGAGTGATTACCAGTCATTTTGCATGGTCAAAGCGCAGTGATGATACAGACGGGCTCCAGATAGATTTGCTTATTTCACGGAATGACAATGTAGTAAATATGTGTGAGATAAAATATTACAGTGATAAATTCACTGTGACAAAGGAGTATTATCAGACATTGCTTCACCGTCAGGAAATTTTATCAAAAGAGGTTTCATCTAAAGTTACTGTTCACAATACACTGATAACAACATTCGGACTTGTATATAACGAATACAGCGGGATATTTGCTAATGTAATAACTATTGATGATTTGTTTCAGGACTGATTGATGAGTTTCCGTATATGTGCCGCGGGAACAAAAGTATCCCATCTGTTTTGCAGAGCCTTTGGGATGCAGAGCTGAGGGGGCGCAATGTAATGATTATTCTTTGCGGCAGTGCAATGAGCTTTATTGAGGGTGAGCTGCTTGCAGAGAAAAACCCGCTTTACGGCAGAGCCACCGGCATTTACAAGATGCAGGAGATGGGGTTTTATGATGCCGCAAAGTTCTTCCCTGATTATTCTGACCGTGATAAGGTGCTTGCATACGCTGTACTTGGCGGTATTCCGCATTATCTGCGTCAGTGGAACCCGCAGCTGCCGGTGGGAGAAAACATTAAGAAAAATATCCTGACAAAGGGATGTGTCCTTTATAGCGAGGTGGAGTTTCTGCTTCATCAGGAACTGAGGGAAACACCGGTGTACAATTCTGTTATAGAGGCAGTTGCGCTTGGCAATACCAAGCTGAACGATATCAGTCAGAAGTCGCTTGTGGAGGACAGGGCCAAAACCGGCGTTTACCTGAAAAACCTTATTGAGCTTGGCATTGTGGCAAAAGAGTTTTCTGTTGATGCAAAAATCAAGGAGCAGGCAAACTCCGGTCGAGGCATATATCGGCTGACGGATAATTTCTTTCGCTTCTGGTATGCTTTTGGTTTTGCAAACTACTCACAGCTTGAGGACGGCGATGCATCAGGCGTTTACGAGTATGCTGTAAAGCCTGCTCTTCATGAATTCACATCTTTTGCCTTTGAAGATGTGTGCCGTGAATTTGTTCGTGAAATGCAGAAAAAAAACGAATTACCGTTTCGCTATTCAAAGATGGGGAGGTGGATGGGAAAAACCACCGTACGGGATCAAAATGCGGCAAACGGATTACGAACTGCAGAAACCGAGATTGACCTGCTGTGTATAGGAAAAGACGCAAAGGAATACATGGTGGGCGAATGTAAATTCAAAGGAGTTCCTTTTTCTTATTCCGAGTATCTTGACACACTGGCAAAGCTTGCGCCTCTAAAGGAAAATGCGAAGTTTTATTATGCGCTGTTTTCCGAAAACGGATTTGACAGGAAAATTGCGGAGTGCGCTCAGATGAACAAAACACAGCTTTATACTCTTGATCAAATCGTTAATTACAAATGAAGGCAGGACCCTGGCGGAACCTGCCTCAGTCATTCATCTG
>CAVDMD010000172.1:0-3869 GCA_963609975.1 bacterium
TCGTTGAAATTCCAATGATTACGAAAATAATCGGTTTGGTAAAATGTATGATAATATTAAAAATGCTTTGGATATGCGGTTGACAAATGCACTCATTGGGTGTATCTTATACCTGAGGTGGTTTTATGGATATTTATGAAATGAGAAACAGACTGGGAAACACCCAGAGCGAGTTTGCAGCAAGGTATAATATTCCTTTTCGTACCATTCAGAATTGGGAAACCGGCACACGCAAACCGCCCGAATATATCATCAGCCTGTTAGAGCATCGAGTTAAAGAAGATTTAATCAACAGGAAGACTATAACTTTGCCTAAGTATGATCCGCATAAGCAAAATCTGCCTGTGCGCAGCAATTTTATTGGAGCAACAGCCTGGCTTAAAGCTGTTCGGGATTGCATTGGCGAACCGATTGTTTTTGCTTTAGATGAGGCGCTTATGTGTCAAGGCAGCTTCGGAGGGCGCAGCGATGAGTATCTCGTCTGGGTATATGGAAGTGATTCCGTCACCCGGTTTAATGGGGTGGTTGTGCTTGGAAACCAGATTAGCCCTTATTATGTCGAAAAGCGAAACGGACTCGACTATACTAATTTTAACAGAACGATTTCCGATTCACTTGCAAACGAATCCATTTTGGATATGCAGGGCATCACAGAAGCAGTCAGCCGATACTATTTTTCAAATGGAGACAGCTTCAGCGGGATTTTTGTTGCGCCTGAATATCAGGCACAGTTTGAAAGGCTGGCAAATGATGCCATAGATTATTATGAAGGTTGAGGTAATTCAGATGAATATTTCAGCAGAAGAAAAACTGATGTATGATGTGATGAAAGCAATCTATGACAGTGGGATTCCGATGAATTTCAAGGGTTCAATGGTTTTGAAAGCCTGTTTGCTGGAAGCCGGATATGCAGAAGAAATAAGGCATACCGTAGATATTGATGCAAACTGGTATTCCGATACCGCACCAAGTGCGGAACAAATGGTAGAATCATTGCAGAAAGCACTTAGGAACTGCGGCATTTACTTGAATGTAAGTCTTTACCGAATGTATGGTGAAAAACGGGCGGCGGGATTTGAATTGTCCGATACAGCTACCGGTGAGGTATTTTTTACTATGGATGTTGATGTTAACAGACCTGCCGCAAAGACAAAGATATATGAGGTCAACGGTATTCGTTTTTGTGGCGCCACACCGTCCCAGATGATCGCTGATAAAATTTCAGCAATCTCTACCGACAGGGTATTTCGCAGAATAAAGGATGTGGTTGATCTTTATTACCTCTCAAAGGTCTTTTCGTTTAACAGGGCAGAGGTTCTTGAAGCTCTGAAAAACAGTGACAGATTCCTGGATTCTTTCAGCGGATTTTTGCACAGACCGGAGGATTTGCGGCATTCCTATGAAAAGTTCCGTTTTGCCGGAAATGTGAACAAGCCTCCATTTGATGAAGTATATTCTGGTGTGAAAGCATATATCAGAGAAGTTCTTCCGGGAGGAAAAACTTGTGATATTGAGAAATCTTAAATAAGGGGCGTGCCGTTCACTTCGCCAGATCGGTAATTGGCATATATATGTTTTCTTAATTTTCCTGTGACTCTATCAGATATATGCATGATTACAAATGTTTGTTTGAACTGTTGAAATTCAAACGGTTAAGGCTGATTATATGCTTCAAAAGCGTTTGGTAAACAGTTAAGTAAATAACTGCGAATAATTAAGGAGCTGTCGCATTATGTTAAAATCTAATGACGACAAGCCCTTTTCTCTTGCTGCCGGGGTAGATATTGAAATTTCAATATCCGCTGTTTTCATATATTGCCGGTCACAAAAAACACACATAGAGCCGGCCTGTAACTGTCTTTGTGTCTGCATTATATTTTAAGTTCTTACTGCAATATATCTTTTTTAGTGTTGTTTTAAGATGTTTTTTGATAATTTGATATTTGTTTGAACAAACAATGTGTCATCAAAAAACATGACTTCGTCTGTAATCGTTACAATTTCAACAAGTAAAGCCGTTTTGATGCTTCAAATGAAATTCCTTCTTAAAATCTACCGCACTTTCAATAAAAAAAGTGGAAATATACGGAATTAAAATTCCTATTTCCACTTTTTTTATTAATCAGTATTTCAAGACGTTCACTTAATTAATTTCCAATAGCCTCTTTTGTTAGAACCAATTCTTTGTATATAGCCATTTTTTCTTAGGAAAGAAATATTATTTTGGATTGAAGTTTTGCCAAGTCCTATTGCCACCATAAGCTGTGGCTGAGTTATGTTGGGATTGTTCCGTATTTCTTCTAAAATACGCTGCCTTGTTTTGTTCAGAGGAGCTATTGAGGTTTCCCCTTTATCATCACTGCCAACGCTGATTTTTTCAAACGGAATTGTAACTACAATAGAGTTCTCTCTGAATTCAAAAGCTTCTCTTCCATATATTTTTGTTATTTGAGGAACACCTCTGCCTGAACGCTCACTTATATGAAGCTGTAAAAAAATATCGGACAGTTTTCTGTTTACAGGCACTGATTCTCCAAGGAAAAAGCCTTCAAATGTTTGTTTAGGCGCCAGCGTACCTCTTGATAATATCTCTATACGGTCGCTGAAAACAGTAATCATAGGAGCATTTCCGTCAATCCAGCTATTATGAACAAAAGCATTTACTACGGCTTCGCGGAAAGCTGCAGGATTAAATAGAGGAACTTCTTTTCTCTGCACAACTCTATCGGTTTCATCTGCCTGTATAATATTCAAGACATCTCCATATTCAAGCACTTTATCCAATGATAATAGTATGCAATTATTCCCAAATTCTCGGACTGAATACAATGTTGAGGTTTTATCTTTACCTTTGAAAATAGATACTCTTACAGGTATATTATTGTTGTCTGACAACAGTTGTGCCAAAAGATTATAGTTGCCCTGTTTGTCCAGTAAGCCGAGATTTTTTTTGAAGGTAGCTTTGTTCAAAACAATGCCTTTATCTTCGTAGTATAAAAAAAGCTTTCTAAAGGTAAGATCCTGCTCATAAGCCTCGGTGTTTTCCATAGTAGGAAATCCGTTTCGTAATATATCAAACAGTTGCGATTCTCTTTCAGGATATTTATTGAGATTTACTTTGCTTGAACCTATTCTTAAATATCTTGTACTGTTAAATGCTGTAGGCACCTGTTTGGCTGCAGGAATAATCAGTACAACAATCCTCTTATTATCCATATTCAGCTCGTGAAATGCAAATCCGATATCGGGGGTAATATTTCTTGCGAGAAAATGTTCTAACGGTTCTCCTTTAACATTTCTATGAAAACTAAAGTTTGTATTTGTAAGGCTATGAGTAGTATCATTTATACCCCATATAAGATAGGCAAACTCTTTGCCGGCCATAGCTGCAGAATTTGACATAGAAGAAATATATTCACCTATTCCAGTCTCGCTGTACCAGTTTTCCTTGAATTCAAACCACTCTTCTTCCGCCGGATATTCTCTTAATTCATTTATTAATTCTTTGAGTTTTTCCATACGAAGCCTCCTTATATATATTATTATACTATTTGCTCACTTTATCCCCCACAAAGATTGTATCATAAGTGGGTGATAAAGTGGGGGATAAATTTGTATTGAGACACATTTTATTAATGGTATTTGTTATTAAATGTTGAAATTCCAACGATTCAGCCCGCTTGCACGCTTCAAATCAAATCGTCAGCCCACAGGAACAGGGAAATCAAGGCTACGGGGACTTTGGGAGGACAAAGAACAAAAAGAAAGGAAATAACCGAAATGAAGAAATTTTTATCAATTCTTCTTGCACTGGCTGTAGGCTTTACATTCACATTCGGTTCAGCTATGAGTGCTTTTGCGACAACTGC
>CAVDMD010000173.1:0-3845 GCA_963609975.1 bacterium
CAAACATTCCGGTGTGCATGTCCGAGCCTTCCTCCTGCGTCAGGCTCGTAATGTATGCTTCTGGCGCGCACCTGCAATCTGTGCCGGCTTCAGTGCCGGTTTTAAGCTTAATCAGAGATATGATATCGCTATATGATGTTCCCTGCGGATATGCGCGTATCACGACGTCTTCCAGATTGTCATCCTGACGCATTTTGTCCCAGACATCGGCCGCTACGATTTGTCCATCTTCTTCATCAGGATACATATACATTATGATTTCCTTATCCTCAGGTCCATATGTAACTGCCCCAAACCAGTACCTGCCGTCAATATAAAGGTGTGCATTCACCGCTTCTCCTAACTTCCCAAGAGCATATCCTCTGCCTGTATTATACATATACAGGTTGCTGAGCTTCTCAGGGTCATCGGTCACATACAGCCTGGCATAACCGTAATCATTGATGTATTCAGCCAGCGTCCATCCCAGGGATTCAAGCTCCATGTCCGGGTCATTTACAGTTACAACGCGGTCGGAATTAACCGTGTAATACCACCAGTCCACAGCCGTACATTCCGGGATATCCACAAAATCACCGGCTCCGATAAGCTTGTGGTCTTTGCTCATCTGCTCCTGCGTGATGTTAAAATAGCTGTACGAAATATCCGGTTCGGAATCACCAAAGTCATCCCATGTCAGATCCACCTGATACCACTGTCCCTCCAGTTTCACCGCATTCCACATATGGTCAACGGTTTTACCGTCGCTGCTTCCTGTTACTGTGCAGCTTTCTATGCCAAGCTCTCTCAGCATCAGCTGAAATGCCCTCGCATAGCCTTCACAGACTGCCTTGCCATCGACAAGAGCTCCGTATGCTGTATACCTGTTAGCCGATTGCTCATCATATACTGTTGTTCCGGCAATATAGTCGTGTATCCAGAGCTCCTTGTCATAATCGCAGTATTCATCATAACTGTCACAGCTTTTGAGCTCTGCCAGTGCCGAATCTGTTTTGTCATCCAGTTTGGATTTTGCGGCTTTGACAGCTTCTATGCCGTCAAAGACATATGCCGGCGTCATGCTCTCCACATACGCTGTATCGCTTGCGTCACCCTCATATGTATAGCTGGTGTATCCGTACCCGTCCATCCAGAACAGCTCCGGATAGTCCTCTCTTACAAGATAGTACACTCTCATAACCTCATCCGCAGTGTACTCATCATCCTTACCGAGAAGGTTTTCTATGGTTATTGTGTCTGCATAACGGTTAATACCATCTCTGATGGCATCATACAGCCCGGCAAGCTGCGGCTCTGATTCTATAAGTTTTGTTTTGCAGTATCTGCTCTCTCCAGTGTCAATATCCGCAATCGGCGCAGTATTTGCTGCATTGAATCTGCGTGGGCTGACATAACCTGTCTGACTGCTTCCGTCCCTTATTTCGGGTTCTGAAGTCGCAGTCACATTTGCCTGCCTGTATCCGCACCTGTGCTCCTGCACCGGGATTGGCGAAACTTCTGTCTCTCCTGCAAATACCGTACCGCACAGGCTAAAAGCACAAATCATGGATGCGCATAATGAAACTGCAAGCAGTAAAAAACCTTGTTTAAGATTTTTGATATGTTCACTCTGTCTCATGCATCAAGAGCCTCCTGCCTACCTGATGGTCATCTTTTTGACACCGGACCATTTTGTATAATATATCCTGCCGGCAACTTCGCGGTAGCCGCGAACCTTGTAATAGTATGTTTTGCCTTTTTTGCCCGGTTTTTTATTTGTCCATGTCAGCTTGGATGTCTTTCCCACCTTGCTGAAGCCCGATGATTTTTTGGAAGACTTGTAAATCAGATAACCGTCAACTCTGTAAGCTTTGTCTGTCTTTTTGAATTTGATGGTATATGTTTTTTTTGATTTGTTGTATTTTGCGGAAGTGAACCTGATGTTCATGCCCTTGACTTTCGCAATTATCTTCTGCTGTGATGCGGTCAGAGTCTGTGTATTGTCTTTGTCCTGCGTCTGATCAGAACCTGTCTGATCTGCAGGCTTTGCCGCATCTGTCGTATCTGCCGGTGTTGTCGGAGTTATCGGAGTTACAATGCCTGAGCTGCCGCCTGTCTGCGAGGAGAAGCCTCCATCTGTCCCGGAGTCCGCCCTGCCGCCTGTAACCTCGATATATCCGTTTTCGGCCGCAAAGGTAACCGCTCTGATATCTGCATCATAACCTGTCACGCTGCTTTTAGTAAATGAAACAGCATGCCTGCCGTCTGATGCGCCGTCTTTAACCCTGAAGGTCAGTGTCATCAGCACACCATTATCCGTGCAGTTTGTTTTTTGCAGGGAATTGATCCAGCCGCAGTAATACGGTACTTTGTCTAAGGTCTGGCTGTTCATCGTGCCGCCGAGGAGACTGCCATTCTGTTTTGCAGTAAGCTCAAGCTGCGCAGAGTCATACTGCAATGAAAAATCTATAGAGGTGATGCCGGGATTGCCCGAAATCGAAATCGTCAAATCCACACTCTCACCCGGCCTGGCTGCCGCCGATGAAATATGTACTGCCGGTGAAGCTGCAAATACATCTCCTTCAAAAATCGGTACACATGTAAATACAAGCGCCAGCGCCAATGCCAATGATAACAGTTTTTTTCTCACTCTGCTTTCCTCCTTGATTATCGTTATATTGTTCATGTTTCAGGCTGCAGTTTACTGATTCTGTTCGGATTTCGGCAGACTGTCATATCCGCTCCAGCCTGCAATATGACGTTCAAGAATTGTAACATCCTCAATAGTAACATTGTCGTCACCGTTAAGGTCTGCGGCTGTGCTGTCGATAATGCTGTAGCCGTCCCAGCCGGCCAGGCAGCGTTTGAGATACAGAGCATCAGCCAGATCAACAGTCATATTATCATCGATATCTCCATATGTGGTTGTCCTGACTTTGATTGTTCCTTTGGCACTGCTGCTGATACTCACTTTATTGCCTTCTGAATCCACGGTATTTTCCGGCATACAGGTAACTGTAACCGGTATATCGCCTGCTTCAATATCTTCAGATGCTTTCAGCCTCAAAGTGAAAATACTCCCATCACTATACTGGTCACCTTCTGTTGTATACCAGAGTACTTTCCAGCCGCTCAGGTAATCATTTGCAAGCACAGTACCTTTTTCAGAGAAATTTCCTCGCTCAGCAATTATTTCTCCTTCATCATCTTTTACCACCTGCAGCTTACTGCCACCAGTAGCGACATATACCATGATACCTGATACTCCCGGATTATTCTTTATATATACCGGAAAATCCACAGTCTGTCCTGCCTCAATTCTGACGGTCCCGCCGTATATAGCAGGGGCTGCCGATTCTACTGCAATTGTTCCGTTCTGGCATATGAACTCCACAAGGGTTTCTTTTTCATTGCCCGTATCCTTTGGATAATATGATATGTTAACCGGATATTTCGCATATTCGGCATCCTCAGAAATCTTCAGATGTATGAGAAACAATGTGCCGTCTGTTTTCTTATCGGTCTCATTTACCCATAATATCTGACATCCTTTTTCGGTTTCTTTTGAATACAGGTTTCCTGCGTCAAGCACATCACCTTTTTCTATTGCGTTAACACTGTTGCCTTCCTCATCCTCTGTCACAAGGGAAAATATTTCGGTATCATACTCGACATCCAGCCTGACAGTTGCAATTCCCGGGTTGCCTGAAACAGATACAGGCAATATAATTTCCTGTCCTTTGTCTGCAGCTGCCTGCCCTGCAGACAGCTCAGGGGATTTGTTCCCCGAATCTGCGGCACTGACCGTAGTCATGCCACAGATTCCTGCTATCAGTATTGCAAGCAATATGCAATATAGTTTTTTT
>CAVDMD010000174.1:0-3815 GCA_963609975.1 bacterium
TTAGTCTATGAATCCTCCTCCGATTACCATGTCATTGTAATAAAACACAATAGACTGTCCAGGGGTTGCTGCTCTCTGAGGCTCTGCAAACACAGTTTCAACAGTGTTCTCATCAGTCTGTCTTATCACTGCCTTAGCGGGCTTTGCGGCATATCTTATCTTTGCCTCAACCTCTGCCCCGTCAAAGTATTCAGGTAAAACGCCGGATCCTGTGGCCGTAAAGAAATTGTCTTTTGAATATATGGTGCTGCTGAAAAGATCGGCATTATCTCCAAGAGTTACCGTATTATTATTATTGTCAAGTTTAAGGACAAACATCGGTTTTCCGAATGTCATGCCAAGTCCCTTGCGCTGTCCTACCGTGAAATTGACAATACCCTGATGCTCCCCGATTATATTGCCGTCAGTGTCAATGAAATTGCCCGGCTCTGCCCTGTAGCCTCTGTCTTTGAGCAAATCAAGATATGTGCTGCCGTCAGGTATGAAGCATATTTCCTGACTGTCTTTTTGGCGGGCGTTGCTCATGCCCGCATCATCGGCTATTTTTCGTGTTTCGTCTTTGGTTTCGAGATTTGCAAGGGGCATCAGAAATCTTGCGATAATTTCCTGAGGCAGCCTGTAGAGCATATATGTCTGGTCTTTTTTGAGATTGCGCCCGCGCCGGATATACCACGAGGCTGTCGCTTCATCATAGCAGGTGGAGCCGTAATGGCCTGTCGCTATATAGTATGCGCCTATGCTGTCCGCATAATCTGTCAGCGTTTTGAATTTGACATAAGGATTGCATACGATACATGGGTTTGGAGTCCTGCCGGCTATGTATTCACTGCAAAAATTATTTACAACGGTATCATAAAATTCCCTGTGAACGTTCCTGTGAACAAAGTCTATACCTGCTTCATCTGCTGCTTTGCGGGCTGCAGCTATGCCTGCCTCGTTGCCCTCGGATATGTCAAAATAGAGGCCTGTGACCTCATAGCCCTGCTCTTTTAACAGTAAAGCGGCGATAGTACTGTCTACCCCGCCGCTTAAACCAAGAACTGCTTTTTTTCTGTCCTGATTGTAGTTCATTTCTATTCTTCCTCTGTGCATCCGTGCTCGTCATCATCGTCTGCATCCGGATCAAAGCCTTCAAGTCCCGCATAGGTTTTGCCGGTTTTTTGAGCATAGTCGTAAATTGCTGATTTGATTGCATGGTCTGCCAGAACAGAGCAGTGAATCTTGACTGCAGGAAGCCCGCCAAGCTCGTTTATGATCTGTTTGTTTGTAATTGCAAGAGCCTCGTCTATTGTTTTGCCGATAATCATATCGGTAGCAACGCTTGATGATGCGATTGCCGATCCGCAGCCGAAAGTTTTGAATTTGGCGTCTCTGATAACATCATCTTCGATTTTGAGTGTTATCTGCATCATATCTCCGCATACAGGGCTTCCGTATGTGCCTGTGCCGTCTGCGTTTTCGATTTCGCCGACATTATGAGGATTCATAAAATGATCCATTACTTTATCGTTATATAATCCCATAGTCTGTTACCAACCTTTCTTTTCTGATACTGAGGATATTTCTCTTAATTTTGCTACTGTTGCTGTAAGTTTCTCAACTACATAGTCAAGGTCTTCTCTGGTGGTGAATTCGCCTACCGTAAATCTGAGTGAGCCGTGGATTTTTTCGACAGGCACTCCAAGCGCCGAAAGCACGTGCGACGGCTCCAGTGATTTTGATGAGCAGGCCGAGCCTGTCGATACGCTTATGCCCTGCGCATCAAGATAAAGCAGCATTGCTTCACCCTCTATATATTCAAATGTTATATTTGCGTTGCCCGGATGTCTGTGCTCCATACTGCCGTTTACAAATACGTTAGGTATATTTTTTTTGACTTCTTCTATGAAGTAGTTTCTCAGACCGCTTATTCTTTTGATATGTTCATCCAAAGTCTGATTTGCAAGCTCCGCTGCCTTGCCGAAGCCCACTATGCCCGGCAGGTTCTCCGTACCTGCTCTTTTTTTGTTTTCCTGTGCTCCGCCGTGAACAAAGCTTGGTATTCTGACTCCTTTGCGGATATATAACGCGCCTATGCCCTTAGGTCCGTATATTTTGTGTCCCGACATTGACATAAGGTCTACTCCCAAGTCTTTGACATCGATAGGCACATTGCCAAGTCCCTGTACCGCATCTGTGTGCATTATGATGCCGTGCTCCTTTGCTATTGCCGCAATCTCTCTGATCGGCTGAATTGTACCGACTTCGTTGTTAACCAGCATGATGCTGATCAGTATTGTCTTGTCTGTGATAGATGCTTTTAACTGCTCTATGTCCACGAAGCCCTCACTGTCAACATCAAGATAGGTAACATCATAGCCATGCTTTTCGAGCCACTGGCATGAATGCAGTATTGCGTGATGTTCGATTTTTGATGTGATTATGTGATTGCCCTTTGAAGCCTTGGCTTCGGCAATACCTTTGAGCGCCCAGTTGTCCGCCTCTGTGCCGCTGCCTGTGAAGGTTATCTCTGCAGGCGCAGCTCCGATAAGTGCTGCCAGCTGCTCTCTTGCTTTGGTTATGGCGTCCTTTGATTCAAGACCCATTGTATATAAACTGGAAGGGTTTCCGTACATATCAGAGAAATAAGGCAGCATTTCTTTTAATACTTCTTCTTTAACCGGTGTTGTTGCTGAATAATCTAAATAAACGTTTTTCATAAATACTCCTTTTTCTATGTTAAACACTAATCTTTATTATACCAAATTTCAGCAGAATTAAAAGGCTTGATAAAAACTTTTTTATCAAATATTTGCATAAACATTATTAATTTATTTATTGCTGTACAGCTATCCTCGCAATTTTGTCTGTCTGCCCTGTTTTTTTGATAACCACAACATAGCTGATGCTCTCATATATGCCGTTTTCAAAGCGCCAGTCTATAACGGTACTGTATACCTCATAGCCTGATTTGGCAGATGTGCGTTCAAGAGTTTTTATGTACATATCCTTAATCCGGCATATTTCTGTACTGCTGAAGCTGTCTATGTATTCAAGGTCAGCTTCAAGCTGTCTCCCTGTTTCAAGCTCGTAGAGTTTCTCTCTTGCAGCCTCCTGTGTAAGCTCACCATACTGCAGTAACTTAAAAACGCCTGTCCTCTGCGTAAGCAGATACTTGGCATCGCCGCCGTCATTATCAAAGCCCGTAAGCACCAAAAATGCACATAACAGCAGTACCGCCGCAGTTATCACATATCTTTTTTTCATAATCTCCTACCCCCTGTAAGAGATATTGTAAAATAAAAAGGAAGCGATATGTGAATATTGCTTCGTCTTTTGTCTGCATTTAACTGGTTTTTTCAACATCGTCTACGATTTCGATGTTTTCAAGCTGCGCTCTGAAATTCTCTCTGAAAGCCTTGAGATAACGCTCTCTGAGCAGTTTTTGCTCTATTTTTTCCTCGTTTGTAAGGCCCTCCGACTTGCTTTTTTTGGCAAGGGCGTTGATTCTGTCTACAAGCTCCTTGGTGATTCTGTTTTCCATCATTAACTCCTCTGTATATTAATCTCATCTATAATACCACACTTCTGAAATATATGTTCATTATATCACATACACTGCCAAAACACAACAAACAAATCACACTTTTGACAGCAAATAAATCAACACATTGTTTGAGTACCTTGATATTACCCCGGCTCTCGCTTCGGCAGATTTCATATACACCATTGCTGTTGGCAGTGCCATCATAAGTGGCAGAATCTCCGTCATCCGACAACGTATACATATTATCTGTCAGCTCTGCTGTTATCTTGTTTCTTTCACTCTTAAGGCT
>CAVDMD010000175.1:0-3783 GCA_963609975.1 bacterium
AAGAAAGGAAATTGTACGATGTCTATACGAAACAGGAAAGAAAGTATATTTTTTGTAATGTTCAGAGATTTTGCAGGCTCTCTTACCAGAATGGGAGAGGATTTTGCCGCAATAATAAACGACTACAGCAATGTTGAGAGGATTATAGCCGCAATGAAAATGGCTGAGTCGGAGTGTGACAGCAAATGCCATGATATACTGCAGGAGCTTAATGAATCATTTGTAACGCCTTTTGACAGAGAGGATATATTTGCCATTGCAAACCAGATGGACGATCTGGCAGACTATATGGAGGATATCGCCAGCAAGTTCACAATCTATGAAATCAGGAATCTGAGAAGTGACGCTGTCGAAATGGGCAATATAATATCGGATGCGACAAAACAGGTAAAAATCCTGTTTGATGAGCTTCCGAACCCCAAAAAAACCGAAGAGGCAAAGGCTGCAATAGTAGAGATAAACAGACTTGAAAACATAGGAGATGCAGTGTTCAGGAGAGCTTTGAACAAGCTGTTCAAAGAAGAAAAAGACCCTGTTGAAATAATCAAATGGAAAGACCTGTACGAAGGACTTGAGGATACTCTCGATGCCTGCGAGCATCTTGCAGACACTGTAAGGGGCGTGATGGTCAAGAATGCTTAGTACAGTGCTTATTGCGGTAATTACAGCCGCACTTGTATTTGAATTTATAAACGGATTTCACGATACGGCCAATGCCATAGCAACGGCTGTATACACCAAAGCTCTGACTCCGAGGAGAGCGATACTTCTGGCGGCTGCCATGAACCTTGTAGGCGCCATGGTAAGCGAAAAAGTTGCAGGAACCATATCAAAGGGTCTTGTGGATGTGGAGCTTGAACAGTATGTAATTTTAGCGGCGCTGATAGGGGCTATAATATGGAACCTGTTTACATGGTGGCGCGGCATACCCAGCAGCTCGTCACACGCGCTGATCGGAAGCCTTGTAGGCGCGGTAATCGTATATATGATGAGCGCTGAGCATATCATATGGTCGGGAGTTGTGACCAAAGTTATAATTCCGCTGTTTACATCACCTGTACTGGGTCTTGTGATCGGTTTTCTGTGTATGAAGCTGATTTACAGAGTCTTTGCAAAGTGGTCAAATGTCAAGGTAAACAAGCTGTTTCTGAAGCTTCAGGTGTTTTCCTCGGCTTTTGTGGCATTCAGCCACGGCAACAACGACGCCCAGAAAACCATGGGAATTATAACCCTGTCGCTTGTAACCGGCGGACTCCTTGAATCAGGCAGCGGAGTGCCGTTCTGGGTCAAGATTTCATGTGCTGTAGTTATGGCTCTTGGAACTTCTCTCGGAGGCTGGAAGGTTATGAAAACAATGGGCAGCGGAGTGACTAAGCTGACTCCCGCATCGGGATTTGCGGCACAGACTTCCTCGGCGCTTGTAATTGAATTTATGACATTCCTCGGAGCTCCGGTCAGCACGACGCAGGTAATAACCACATCGATAATGGGCGCAGGCTCGGCCAAAAGAGCTTCGGCTGTCAAGTGGGGAGTTGCAGGTAATATTTTTACAACATGGTTTGTGACACTGCCGGCAACCATGCTGCTTGGAGGCGCAGTTGTCTACATAATAGAGCTGATTGTATAGAACAAAAACATTGCTTTTTTCAGAATAAATATGGTATGATGTTTCTATCGAGTTGCGAAAGCGTAAGTCCGGATGGGCTTGCGCTTTAATAATTTTTTGGAGGACTAAGATACATATGCAAAAAGAACGAAGAATGAAGCTGACGGTGACAATACTTTCTCTGTCGCTGCTTACGGTAATGGCAGGAGCCGCTGTAGCGCCGGCTCTTGACACGATAAGCGAATACTTTTCAGGCGTGAACAAGACACTGGTACAGTTTATTATAAGTATACCGGCGCTGTTCATATTCATAACCAATATGTTTTTTTCAGGACTTTGCAGGAAATTCGGATCGAGAACCCTGCTGCTTGCGGGACTGATGCTGTATACTGCGGGAGGCTGTGCCGCCGGGCTTTTCAGCAATATATTTGCAGTGCTTGTATTCAGAGCGCTTGTAGGTGTCGGGGTAGGAATCATAATGCCTATGTCAACAGGGCTTCTGGCATTTTACTACACCGGAGACAAACAGGACAGGCTTATGGGCTACTCCTCTGCCATGAATCAGATGGGCGGTGTGGCTGCAACCCTCATAGCAGGCGCACTGGCGCAGATAAGCTGGAGGCTGAGCTTCCTTGTGTATCTGATGGGACTTATAAGTATTGTGCTGTGCATACTGTTTCTGCCAAACGAAAAACTTGCTGCAGGGGAAGAAAAACACGAAAAGCAAAAAGGCGTTTTCAGAGAATATTATACCTTTGTAATCGCAATGTTTCTGCTGATGTTCACATTCTTTGTATATCCGAGTGATTTTGCCATTGAAGCTGCGGGTGAGGGCATAATTCCGGCAGGGATGACAGCCGTTATAATGGCGGGCGCAGACCTTGTGGCTTTTGCGGGAGGAATGCTGTTTGCGCATATCAAAAAAAGAATAGGCGATATAACCGTATATGTGGCGCCGCTGCTGTTTTTTGCAGGATATGTACTTCTTGCTTTTGCAAAAGGCTGGGTGGGGGCTATTCCCGGCTCTGCGTGCATAGGATTTGCCAACGGCATAGGAATCCCCTATATTATATCCGCAGCTTCGGCAAAAGCGGGAAGAACAGCGGCAACGACCGTAATGCCTATGCTTTCGGCGGCGATGTATCTTGCCCAGTTTGTAACGCCTCTCATACTGTCGGCGGTTTCCGCAGCGGCAGGCAGTACGGAAAGCCTGCCGTATATAACTGCGGCCGTTTCTGCAGCGCTGCTTTTAGCGTGGTCTGTACTGCTCAGAAACAAAACTTGCGCAGCCGGAAAATAAATATATCTGTATACTGAAGCCCTGTGATATGATATGCTTATAAGCAGAACAATCAGCAATACATATGCGGGAGAGCGAAAATATGGACTGGAACAGTGAATGGAAAAAAACAAGAGATGAAAACGGACACAGCAACAGTGTTGATTTCTGGAATGCTTTTGCCCCCGGATTTCGCAAGAAGCCGGAGCCGGGCAAATGCGATATATATGCCGAGGAGTTTTACAGGCTGGCGGAGATAGAGCAGGGAGATACCATATTTGATATGGGCTGCGCCTCCGGTACGCTGGCGATTCCGTTTGCGCAAAAAGGGCACGAAATATATGCTGCGGATTTTTCTCCGAGGATGCTGGAGGTGCTTTCAGAGGATGCCGCAGAGCTTGGACTTGCGGAGAGAATACATACCATGCAGCTTGACTGGAATGAGGACTGGAGCAGACGCAACATTCCTGTATGCGATATTGCCATATCTTCAAGATCCCTGATATCCGATGACCTTGAAGGCTGCCTTATGAAGCTGGAACAGGCGGCTGCCAAAAAAGTCTGCCTCGGAGTATGGACCAGCGGCAGATCGGGATATGACAGAAAAACAGCAAGAGCCATAGGGTACAAATCCTCTGATTACGGGGCATTTGCGTATATAATGAATATACTGTTTGAACTTAACAGAATGCCGAGACTCTCATATATAGAGGGGCCGTTCAAGCCAAAAAAATACGAAAGCTTTGATGACTGTATCAGCAAAGTGGCAGAAAGCTTTCCCGATAAACTTGACAGGCAGCAGTATGACAGGCTGGTTGAATATACAAAAGAGCATCTTGTAAACAAAGACGGCATATGGGTCTATGACCATGACGGAACTGCCGTATGGGCGTTTATC
>CAVDMD010000176.1:0-3744 GCA_963609975.1 bacterium
CTTGCATGAGACCTGCCGCAATTTGCTCACACAAATTGGGCTAGGGCTTCAAACGGACAGCAGCAGGCGAAGCCTGTTGGAGCGAAGCGTTGCCTTTTTGCCCCAAGCTACGCTTGGCAAGGCAAAACGGACAGCAGCAGGCGAAGCCTGTTGGAGCGAAGCGTTGCTGCAAGGTAATAACCATAGAAATATGCTCGACGCAGCTCGTATATTACCATGATATGAAGGACGATACTGATTTGTGAAAGGATATATATGTTCAGGGATATAGATACAGAATACGGCAGCATAGGAATAAGCAGAAGCATCTTAACACAGATAGTTACGGATGCTGTTGAGGTTTATTCAGGCAAGGCGTGGCTTGGCAACGCCAAAGCCATATTTAATATTTTTTCAAATGATGAAAACAGCAATATAGATGTAGTCTGGGACGATGAGGGAATTCACATAAATATTTTTCTCATAATCAAGTTCGGTACAAGTATAAGCAGAGTTACCAACGGTATAATAGACTATATAGAAAAAAATATAAAAATCACATTTGGAGATGTACCTCACAAGACCAGAATTCTTGTTACAGGTATAGAATCAAAACAGCAGGTAATCAAAAGAGATATTGAGGTTGTTAGGGAATGAAAGGAAACGACAGCATCACTGTAATCAGAGGAATAGGTCCCAAAAAAGAAGAAGCGTTAAGCCGCATGGGAATAAATACGGTATCGGATATGTATATGTTTTTTCCGCGGGATTATCAGGACAGAAGAAACATCTGCAGAATTTGTGATGCTCAAAACGAACAGGCTGTTCTTGTCAGAGCAACTGTGACCAGGGTGTTTAACAACAGATACGGCAGGAAAAATATGCTTCGCATTATGGCAGATGACGGAAGTGCTGTGATGGAGGTGCTTTTTTTTAATGCGGCTTTTCTGGCAAAAACAATAAAACCGGGAATGAGGTATGAGTTTTACGGCAGAATATATATGGATAAGGGCAGATACAAAATGCTCCACCCTGAGATGACAAAGGCAGGCGAAAATATGCTGCGGGGAATCGTGCCCGTATATCCTCTTACCAGAGGCATATCACAAAACGAAATGCGCAAATGGCAGCAGTATATAGACAGTGAAACAGAGGAAATACATGATTATCTGCCTGAAACCGTAAAATTGCGAAACAATCTATGCGGTCTTGAATATGCCGTACATAATATACATTTTCCGGAGAGCAGGCAGAAACTTCTTGAAGCAAAATACCGCCTTGTGTTTGATGAGTTTTTTGTAATGCAGACGGCGCTTATGGCTCTCCGCGACAGAGGTATTACAGGCAGCGAAGGCATTGCTTTTTCAAAAACTGTGAACATATGTGAATATACAGATAATATGCCGTATGAGCTTACAAAGGCGCAGCAGAGGGTAATAGATGAAATTATATCGGATATGGAGTCAGGCAGAGTTATGAACAGGCTTCTGCAGGGTGATGTGGGTTCAGGTAAGACCGCAGTTGCCGAAGCAGCTTTGTTTAAGGCTGTAAAATCAGGCTATCAGGGAGTTTTGATGGCTCCTACAGAAATACTTGCCCGCCAGCATTACATAGGGCTTCAAAAGAGCTTTGAGCCGTTTGGGATTACAGTTGATTTTCTGGGAGGCAGAATTAAAGCCTCCGAAAGAAAACAGGTGCTCAAAAGGCTTGCAGAGGGCGAAACAGACATACTTATAGGGACTCATGCAGTGATACAGCCAGATGTTTTATTTAATAATCTGGGTCTTGTTATAACTGATGAGCAGCACAGGTTCGGAGTAAACCAGCGCAGCCTGCTGACCCGCAAGGGCGAGAGGCCTGACAGACTGGTAATGACGGCAACGCCGATACCAAGAACGCTGGCGGCGGTTATCTACGGAGACCTTGATGTTTCGGTGATAGATGAACTTCCCGCAGGACGCAAGGCCATAATTACAAAAGCGGTGACGGGAAACGGCAGAAACGAGGTTTATGATTTTGTGAATACCCAGCTCAGATCCGGCAGGCAGTGCTATGTTGTCGCTCCGCTTATTGAGGAGTCGGAGGTTTTGGATGCGAAATCTGCCGCTGAGGTGTTTGATGAAATAAGCCGGCGGTTTGATGAATATAGTGTGGAACTGCTACACGGAGAGATGAAGCAGTCCGAAAAAGACGCAATAATGGAAAGATTCTACAGCGGGCAGACGAATCTGCTGGTTTCAACAGTTGTAATAGAGGTTGGAATAAATGTGCCCAATGCTACTGTTATGGTTATCGAAAACTCCGAAAGATTCGGGCTTGCGCAGCTTCATCAGCTCAGGGGCAGAGTGGGCAGAGGTGCCTATCAGTCCTACTGCTACCTTATAAACGAGGGGAAGTCGGAGATTGCGGCGCAGAGGGCCGAAATTATGGAGACCTCAAATGACGGCTTTTATATTGCCGAAAAGGATCTGGAGCTGAGAGGCCCCGGAGAGATATTCGGCGTCAGGCAGCATGGAATTCCGGAGTTCAAAATAGGCGATATAGGCAGGCATTTTAAGGTTATGGAAATCGCCGGCAGCGAAGCAAAAAAGCTTCTGGCTGACGATCCTCTGCTTGAAAAGAGCGGGAACAGGGAACTGAGAGAAAAGATAAAAAGCTGTTTTGGTGAAAGTTTCACATTGGCCATCTAATTGGCAGCAGATGAAATAATTACTTATCATACTTTGCCCTCCTCTGGTTAAATTAATAACTGTCAGGAGGTGAATGAAATGACAATACAGCAGAAAATGAACAATGCTAATGCAAAACCTGCATTAAACAATCTGAAAACCGAGGTTGCAAACGAGCTTGGTTTATCAAACTACGAACAGGCAGACAAGGGAAATTTATCAGCCCGTCAGAATGGTTATGTCGGCGGATATATGACCAAGAAGCTTGTTGAGATGGCGCAGCAGCAGTTATCAGGCAGATAGTGCATATGCACTGAATTAAAGGAATTTACGATGAAGCCGCATTAAAATCTGATGCGGTTTTGTCTTTTTTGTTTTAATAATACTGCCTGTATGTTAGAATATTAAAAGTAGAAACAGTACAAGGAGAGCTTGAAATTATGAGAATTATAGCAGGAGAATACAAGGGCAGAAGAATTACGACCCCTGAGGACACAAGTGTCAGACCTACAACCGGCAAGGTCAAAGAAGCGATATTTGCAATGCTTATGAATGATATATATGATGCGGTTACAGTGGATCTGTTTGCAGGTACGGGAAGTCTTGGACTTGAGGCTCTGTCAAGAGGCGCGCGCAAATGCTATTTTGGTGACAACTCAAGGGACAGTCTCAGGCTTATCAGAGAGAATATTGCTCACTGCAAAGCGGAGGACAAATCTGTAGTTATTGCGGGCAGCTACGAAAAGGTGCTTGACAGAATCGGCGAGAAGGCGGATATATTTCTGCTGGACCCTCCATACAAAGAAGGGCTTATGCTCAAATGCCTGCAGCGCATAGACGAGCTTGATATTCTTGCAGAAGATGGAGTTATAGTTGCTGAGCACGGAGGCTATGAGGATATGCCGGAGGCAATAGGCAGTATCATCAGAGTCAAGGATAAACGCTACGGTACCGTTAACGTGACCATATACAGAAAACAAAGCTCTAATTTATAGTGTGGTCACCGATGTTTATTTTTGGGTTAAAATTATTGAAATTACGATAAATAACTGGTAAAATAGCATTAATAATTTATGGAGGTATGGCATATGCCCAA
>CAVDMD010000177.1:0-3689 GCA_963609975.1 bacterium
CCGGCCCGGAAGCATAAGTCCACTTGCTTCTAAAAATTTTAAGCGATTGCCCTACAAAAAAGGCTACAAAAAAGCAACAAAATAATTTAATACGGTATAATTCTCTCAGCCCTTGCAAGCTAACAAAAAGGGCTGCGCATTCAGGTTAAAACGGTTTATTATCCGTTAATGCGTCAGCCCTTTTGTTAATCATTCATATATTTTCTGTTTTTTATTCGTCCATTTCAGGATCCATGGCCTTGTCAAACAGCGCCGTAACTTCCTCATTAGGTTCTTTGTCCATAAGTGTTGCAACCACTGCGCAGATCAGACCTACGACAAATCCCGGCAGCAGCTCATATATGCCTGTTGCATCCGAAAGGAATACAAGCCACAGAACATCCGTAATCGCTCCGCATATAACGCCTGCAACCGCGCCCTTGTATGTAAGTCTTCTCCAGAACAGCGACAGAAGTATTACAGGTCCGAACGATGAGCCAAAGCCCGCCCATGCGTTTTCTACAAGGTTCATAATAGCCTGTGCGCCCTCACCCTTGCTTGACGCTATGATAAACGCAATAATCGAAACAACGAGAACTATTACTCTGCCTACCCACAGGATTTCTTTTTCACTTGCATTCTTCCTTATAATCGGTTTGTATATGTCCGATGTAAATGAGCTTGACGCAACCAGAAGCTGCGAATCGGCCGTTGACATTGATGCCGCAATTATAGCTGCCAGCAGTATTCCCGCAAGGAATGAAGGGAACAGCTGTCTTGCAAATGTTACAAATACCATCTTCTGTGCGCCTGCTGTAAGAAGCTCTTCTGAAAGGAACATTCTTCCGAAGTAAGCGATAAGGCAGGTTGCAAGAAGTGCAAACA
This sequence comes from bacterium, assembly GCA_963609975.1. GTDB lineage: Bacteria > Bacillota > Clostridia > Peptostreptococcales > Anaerovoracaceae > UMGS973. The sequence continues at coordinate 865 of CAVDMD010000177.1, forward strand.
CAACCCAGATAATAGCAACTGTAGCGCTCTTTTTAACCATTGACGGTTTTTCTATCGACATAAATCTCACTATAATATGAGGCATTCCGAAATATCCAAGTCCCCATGTAAGTCCCGAAACCACATCCTGCCATGATGCAGTGAAAAGTCCCGAACCGAACGAACATTCAACAGTCTGTCCGCTTACCGCATCCGTATATGAGTAAACAGCATCAAGCGCTGCAGTATTCATATCCTTGGTGGCAACGATAACGATAGGAACCGCAAGAAGCGCAACTATCATCAGCAGACCCTGAAAGAAGTCAGTCCAGCACACCGCCTTGAAGCCGCCTAAAAAAGTGCATATAAGCATTGCGATTGCAAATATGAGCATTGCGGTTCTGGTGGTTAACGCAGGGAATATAGTTGCAAACACCGATGCACCTGCAACAAAGCCCGATGCTACATAAACAGTAAAACATACAAAGAAAATAATTGCGCAGATTATCTGCAGTGTATGGCTCTTGGCAAGAAATCTGTTGCTCAGATACTGAGGTATTGTAATGGCATCTCCGGCAACCTTGGAGAACTTCCTGAGTCTTTTGGCAGCGAATATCCAGTTTGCCGCAGTACCCAGCGCAAGTCCTATTCCTATCCACATCTGTCCGAAGCCAAATGCCATAATACTGCCCGGAAGCCCCATCAGAAGCCATGCCGACATATCCGATGCCTGAGCTGACATTGCTGTAACCCAAGGGCCCATCGCTCTGCCGCCGAGGAAGTATTCCTTCTCATTTTCGTGCTCTCTGCTCCTTATAAAAAAGTATATGCCCACACCTATAATCATTGCAAAGTATAGGGCAAAAGCTAAAATCTCTCCGTTCATAAATATCTCCTTCTTAAATATCAAGTCCTATGCTTAAATTTCTCATAAAATCCTGTACGTTAGTAACTATTCCCTTTGCTGCAAGGCTGCCTCTGTCGCCCAGCTTGTTGGCTGCAAATTCGGAGGTATCGACCATGTAAAAATGTACCGGCCTTACAGTCCCGTCCGCAAGCACCCTGTAGGTAGGCGTCATATTGCCCGCTGCAATCGTGTGCAGCACCGTAGCCATGCCGATTACCGTTGTTGCTTTTCTCACATGGGAACGTATTGTGTCCTGTCCTATGTAAGTATGCTCAAGCACCTCCGGCAAAGGTCCGTCATCTCTGATGGAGCCGTTAAGCACAAACGGCACATTGTGCTTAACACAGTTATATATAATACCGCTATCTATACCCTCACCCTCTATAAATGCCGGGATAGACTCATAGGTATTTATAGCGTTTATTGTGTCAAGATGGTTGTAGTGTCCGTTGAAATGCTCTCTCTGGTTCACTATGTCACAGCCGAGAGCAGTTCCCAGATATGCGCCTTCAAGATCGTGCGTTGCAAGCGCATTGCCCGCAAGCAGCGCCTGACAGTAGCCGCAGGCTATAAGCTGTCCCATAACCCTGCGGGCCTCAACATCGAAGCTGCAGGCAGGTCCTAAAACCCATACCACATATCCGTTGTTTGCCTTTTCATACTGAAGCAGCTCTATAAGGTCTTTGTAGTCCTGTGTAAACGATGTCTCCCTGCTTCTGCTCTGGCGAAAGCTGAAGGTGTTTTTGATATCCTCATCCTCACGCTCCCAGCAGTCAGCATGAACATATATGCCCTCGCTTGCATCTTCTGTCCTTCCGACAACAACCCTGTCTCCTTCTCTGATGTTTCTGAACTCGACAATATTAATTTTCTCTCCGTCCCATACGGGCACCGCATCCATCCTGCTGTCCTCCGCAAGATGCCATCTGCCGTCTATCTTGAAATACTCCGGAAAAATAGAGTTTGCATGAAAGCCTTTGGGAGCCGCCTTGGCGTGCGGCGCTGTTTCAAGCCTTGCGTCAGGCGCCTCGATAAATCTTTTCTCTGTAAAATCCGGTTCAATATACTTTGCCAGTCTGAAACTCATAATAATACACCTCCGTATGCCTCTCTTGAGCTGACTTTGCTATTGTAACACATTCAAAACAAGAACGAAACACAGAATTAATTCTATACATTATTCCAGATATTCAACTGATATTTCTACTATAACTATTGAAATTACAACAATAATACTATATACTATATTCTATACATAAATGCGTACTAAAAATAAAATAAAAATTTTTTCAGACAAAAAGGTGGCAATATGAAAAAAAACTCAAGAAATACAAAAGGAAAAATAGTATCTGCGGCGTGGCAGCTGTTTTATCAGCAGGGGTATGACGATACCACTATAGAAGAAATCGTAGAGGCCTCCGGCACATCAAGAGGATCGTTTTATCACTATTTCGAGGGCAAAGATGCGCTGCTTGCCTCACTGTCATATCTGTTTGACGAAAAATATGACGAACTGAAAGAAACCATGGATCCTGCGCTTTCTCCCATCGACAAGCTGATATATATGAATCAGGAGCTGTTTACCATGATAGAAAACACCGTGTCCGTAGATCTCCTGAGCAGACTGTTTTCCACCCAGCTGATAACAAGCGGCGAAAAACATCTGCTCAATACAAACAGAACCTATTACAAAATGATAAGGCAGGTTGCCGCGGAGGGACAGCAGCAGGGCATATTCAAAGACAGATGGTCAACAAACGATATAATCAAGGCATACGCAATGTTTGAAAGGGGGCTTATGTACGACTGGTGCATATCAAGCGGCAACTATTCACTGTGCCAGTATTCATCCGCAATGCTTCCCCTGTTCCTTGAAGGACTGTGCAGATGAATGACTGAGGCAGGTTCCGCCAGGGTCCTGCCTTCATTTGTAATTAAC
>CAVDMD010000178.1:0-3677 GCA_963609975.1 bacterium
ATGCAGGCTATCTACAGTCTGCATTTTTTCCCTGCCATGTATCGCGTTTTCTCATTTCATTGTGTATGGTATTAAGTATTGTTCTTTTTTTGTAGCTCCATTCGGGAGCAATCAGTATGGGCCTTGGCGCATCGGCAGACAGCCTGTGCACCGTTATGTCGTCCGGCACCAGCTCAAGAGCCTTTATAACCAGATCGGCATATTCTTCGATTGATTCAAAAGGCACATAATCATGGTGTGTTTTTTCCATGGTTGAGTTTTTTACAATATTGAGCATATGAAACTTAATCCCAAAAGGCTTCATTGCTGCTACATATCTGACTGAAACAAGCATATCATCTTTTGTTTCTCCGGGGAGACCGAATATCAGATGAACAACTGTACGTATTCCCAAAGCCTCAAGCTTTGCAAATGTTTCCTCAAAGGTCTTGAGAGGATAGCATCTGTTTATCTCGGAGGCTGTTTTTTCGTGCATGGTCTGCAGCCCCAGCTCTACCCAGAGAAATGTTCTGCTGTTAAGCTCGGCAAGCAGTGAAAGCACCTCGTCTGAAATGCAGTCAGGTCTTGTGGCTACGGCAAGTCCCACAACCTTGTCGTGGCTGAGAGCATCGTAATATTTTTGCCTCAGCTCTGATACAGGAGCATAGGTGTTGGTATGATTCTGAAAATACGCTATATACGAAGCTTTTGGCCATTTGTCAGACAAAAGCTCTATCTGCTGTCTGATGGTTCCGGCAAAATGTCCGGTACCGCCTGATGCGCAGAAAGTGCAGCCTCCTGTACCTTTGGAACCGTCTCTGTTGGGGCAGGTGAAGCCGCCCTCAAGAGAGAGCTTTATAATCTTCTCGCCGAAATATTCTCTGAGATATGCGCCTATTGAATTCATTCTGTTCTGATTGAAATTGTTTGCCACCTATATGTTCTCTCCCTGAAGTTTTTTGAGCTCCTCATCTTCAAGCTGTCTGTACGCAACCTTGCCCACAAGGGTTGTCGGAAGTGTTTCACGAAACTCTATGTCATAAGGCATGGCATATTTTGCGATGTGTTTACGCGCATACTCAAACAGCTCGTTCTTTGTTTCCTCATTTGCCGGAACGCCTTCTTTGAGCATTACGAACACCTTGACCTTCTGCATTTTGTAGCTGTCGGGAACTCCGATAACGCAGCTCATCTGTATTTTTTCATGGGCGTCAAATATGTTTTCCATCTGAGCGGGATATATATTGTAGCCTGAGGATATAATCATGCGTTTGATCCGGCCTCTGAAATATATGAAGCCGTCCTCGTCCATTTTGCCAAGATCGCCAGTATAAAGCCATGTAAGCCCGTCGCTGTGTTTCCTGAGTGTATGAGCCGTTTCCTCCGGCATATCGAGATATTTCATCATAACAGAAGGTCCTGCAATCAGTATCTCGCCTTCCTGTCCTAGGGGAAGCTCTCTGTCCGTATCAGGCTCCACTATTTTGTAGCAGGTGTCCGGAAACGGTATGCCTATGCTGCCATCCTTGTGCAGGGTAGGCGGTGTCAGGCATGAGGCGGTTACACATTCGGTGGTTCCGTAGCCTTCTCTTATCTGAACTATGGAGTTGTGGCTGTAAAGAAACCTGTCGCATTTTTTCTTCAGCTCCACAGACAGTGAATCTCCGCCTGAGAACACTCCTTTGAGGCATGACAGGTCGGCTTTTTCCATTGACGGTATGCGAAGCAGAGCCTCATAGAGAGTCGGAACTCCGGCAATGAAATTGCATTTATATCTGGTTATCAGCTTGGCATAGCTTTTGGCTGTGAATCTTGGCACCAGCACACATCTTCCGCCCTGCGAGAGCATTGTGTGTATGCATACTCCAAGGCCGAATCCGTGAAACAGAGGCATTGCCGCCAGCATTCTGTCGCCGGGTCTGAACATAGGATTTGCGGCTATTACCTGCTGGCTCAGCGCATTGAAATTGATGTTTGAAAGCACGATGCCCTTGGTCTTGCCGGTGGTGCCTCCCGAATACAGAATTACTGCGGGATCACAGGCTTTTCGCTTTACTTTGTAGTTCCATGAACAGGCTTTGCCAAGCTTTGTAAACTGATTCCACTGGATTACCGGCGCATCCTTTGGTATAGGAGTGATTTTGCGCCCCTCTGTAAGCATATATCCTGTTTTGATAGGCTTGCTCAGCTCATCTTTGATTCTTGCGATAATTATATTTACTATTTTGGTGTTTTCTCTGATGGCCTCAAACTTGTTGTAAAACTGGTCTAAAGTCACGACCACCACGCTTTCGGACATCTGCAGATAAAGCTCTATTTCCTTTTCGGCGGACAGGGGATGAATCATATTGGCTATGGCGCCTATTGCGTTTGTGGCATACAGCATATATATTGCCTGCGGACAGTTTGGCATTGCAATGGTTATTCTGTCGCCCTCGCGTATTCCTATTGTCTTGAGTGAACGCGCACATTTGTTTATCTGTTCAAGCATCTGCTTGTAGGTTGTGTGCTTGCCCATAAAATCAAATGCTATATTGCCCGGATATTTTCTGGCAATCGCTTCAACCTTTTCATACATGGTGCAGTCATCGTATTCAAGGCTTGCGGGAATAGCGCCTCTCTGTGTCAGCCATGGCGTTCTGATGCCTTCGGGTACGGGAAACGTGATTTTTGGTAAAGCCGTTTCTTTGAATGTTTCTTTTTTCATCAGTAATCCACCTCTTCTTCCAGCGGTAATTCAAGCAGCTGCGGATTTTCAAGAAGTTTTTTGAGCAGTCTGATTGATTTTGAATAGTAGTAGCCGTCGGCAATGCGTTCGTCGATTGTGAGTCCCAGCTCTACTGAATCCCTCATGTCATATGAGCCGTCATCTTTGAAAAACGGACGGATTTTTTTCTCGCCCACTATTACAAACAGGGAATTTGTTCCCCAGTTGGTGAGATGGTGATATCCGCTTTTGAGTTTTATGGAACCCAGGTTTGAAAGCACTGCGGTGCAGTAATAAGGATCGCTTTCGATAAATGATTTCGGCACATGGCCGTGTATATCAAGCTTTCTTACAAGATATACGACAAATCGTACAAGCCAGAACGGAAGCCTGCTGATTATATCCATGCTTTCGGTGGAGCTGTCAAGTATGTCGCTTCTGCAGCCGTAGACCTGCTGCCTTATTTTTTCGTGGATTGAGTCAAGGCTGTCACTGTCCTCGCCTCTGATTACGGCAAGCGCCTCTGCGCCGCTGTCTGAGAATTTCTTTTTTACCACAAATGATGCTGTTATTTCGTTCCTTTCGTAAATGCGTTTGTTGGCGATAAAATAGTTCAGCTTGGGACGAAGCTTTACCGTTTTCATTATTGCTGTGACAATAATATGAAAAAGCGTATATTTGAACTCGTCATCACCGCTGTTTTTTTCTTCAAGATATCTGTTTATATTTGTTAAATCTATACATTCTGATATGTAAGCCTCATTGTCGCATCTGTCAGGATACAAAAGAGGAACTATTATATGCATAGGGTCAAGATTCTTAACAAATTTTCCGTCGCGTCTGCCCATAAATCGGTTCTCCTTGTTTTGTTGTATTGCTTTGGTCTGTGCCGCTTTGCAGAGTCGCAAATGCGCAAAGACTTTTCTATTATACATTTAACGGGCCTTTTCTTCAACATCTGCAGTGTTTTTTTGTGGGAATATTCATCGAA
>CAVDMD010000179.1:0-3655 GCA_963609975.1 bacterium
TTCAACAAAACAATGTTATTAATATCAGCCGGAATGTGCTATACTATCTATGAATAACTATAAAGGATGCGACCAATGAAGAATCTGCTTAAATATCTCAAACCATACACAAAAGAAAGCATACTGTCGCCGCTGTTCAAGTTGCTTGAGGTGCTGTTTGAACTGACGGTGCCTGTTATTGTTGCCAAAATGATAGATACGGGGGCGGCTCAGCATGACCACAGATACATATTCCTGTGTACGGCTGCTTTGCTTGCCATGGCGCTTCTGGGCTTTGGAAGCACAGTCACTGCACAGTTTTTTGCGGCCAAGGCTGCTGCCGGTTTTGGTACATCTCTGAGACAGGCTATGTTTGACCATATTCAGAAATTTTCTTTTTCAATGCTTGACCGGGCAGGCAGCGACACGCTGGTCACAAGGATCAACGATGATGTGAGTCAGGTGCAAAACGGAGTTAATATGTGCCTGAGACTGATACTGCGAAGCCCGTTTGTTGTGCTGGGAGCGACAGCAGTTGCCTTTACCATCAATGTTAAATGCGCCGTTATATTTGCAGTGACCGTACCTGTGCTGTTTGCGGTGATTTTTGCAATAATGCTTATAAGTATACCGCTTTTCAAAAAAGTGCAGACAGCTCTTGACAGAATAACAGAGCTGACAAGAGAAAACATTACAGGAGTTCGCGTGATAAGGGCGTTCTGCCGTGAAAAATATGCGGCAGCGGAGTTTGAGGACAGCAACAGTGAGCTTACAAGACTCAATGAATTTGTAGGCAAAATCTCCGCAGTGCTTAACCCGCTGACCTATGCCCTCATAAACATTGCGGCGGTAATTTTAATAGACAGAGCAGCTGTTGAGGTTAATCTCGGGAACCTGCAGCAGGGCGAGGCGGTTGCTTTATACAACTACATGATGCAGATTATTGTTGAGCTTATCAAGCTTGCGGCTCTGATTATAACTTTGAATAAATCAATGGCGTGTGCAGGACGCATCTCAGAGGTGCTTGCCATGGAGCCGGATATGGAATATCCGGAGGAGGATGTGATTTCTCCTGCGGCAGGCGGCGCTGCCGTTAAATTTGACAGCGTTACATTCCGTTATCAGAATGCTGCGGCCCCAAGCCTCAAAAATATATCATTTGAGGCCGGATACGGACAGACTGTAGGCATTATAGGCGGTACGGGCAGCGGCAAAACCACGCTGGTAAATCTGATTATGAGGTTTTATGATGCTACAGAGGGCAAGGTTCTGCTGGACGGTGCAGATATAAAGGGGTATTCAAAACAAAGCCTTGACCGCAAAACGGGAATCGTGCAGCAGCGGACAGTGCTGTTTAAGGGAAGCATCAGGGAAAACCTCAAATGGGGCAATGAAGCATCTGATGATGAGAGGCTGTGGCAGGCTCTTGAAACCGCGCAGGCAAAAGATGTTGTAAAGAACAAGCCGGGGCAGCTGGACTTTGAGCTTGAGCGCAACGGAGGCAACCTTTCGGGAGGACAGAGGCAGCGCATCTCAATTGCCAGAACTCTTGTCAAAGAGCCTGAGATACTTATTTTTGACGACAGCTTCAGCGCGCTGGACTTTGCCACCGAGGCGGCGCTTCGAAAAGCCCTGCGCAGCAGCAATGCCGGTGGAGCGGTGTTTATTGTTTCACAGAGAATTTCGGCCATAAGGCAGTCGGACATGATAATTGTGCTTGACAACGGAGCTATGGCGGGCAAAGGCACGCACGAGGAGCTTATGGCAGATTGTGAAACCTATCGTGAAATATATTATTCGCAGTTTCCGGAAGAAAGGACGCAGAATGAGCAGCAGAAATAAGAAAAAAAGCGAAAGCCGCAGAACCCTGCGCAAGCTGATGAAATTTATCGCAGGCTACAAATGGCTGCTGGCGCTGAGCATACTTTTTGCCGCGGCCTCTGTAATACTGCAGCTTTATGTGCCGGTGCTTTTTGGCAATGCCATAGATGAAATCATAGCGGAACACAATGTGTTTTTTGATAATATGCGGGTATATCTCTGGCAGATAATTATAGTTGCATCCGGAGCAGCCGTGCTTCTGTGGGTTATGAACCTTGTCAACAACCGTATGACCTACAGAGTTGTGAGGGATATACGGTCAAAGGCGATAAATCATATACAGAAGCTGCCGCTGTCGTATCTTGACAGACACGCATCAGGAGATATCGTCAGCCGTATTATTGCGGATGCCGACATCCTCTCGGACGGTCTGCTGCTGGGATTTACGCAGCTTTTTGTCAGCGCTGTTACGGTTATAGCCACAATTGTTTTCATGCTTGCGCAGAATGTATGGATTACGCTGCTTGTGATACTGCTGACGCCTCTCAGCTTTGTGGTTGCAAAATTCATAGCCTCGCGTTCGTTTAATATGTTCAGCAGACAAAGCGAGGCAAGAGGTGCGCAGACGGCGCTGGCGGAGGAAATGATAAGCGGACAGAAAACGGTGAAAGCCTTCGGACATGAGCAGAGAGCTTCAGCGGATTTTGAAAAAATCAATACGGAGCTGCAAAAGTACAGTCAGAAAGCTGTTTTTTACAGCAGCCTGACAAATCCGAGCACCAGATTTGTGAACAATATAATATATGCGGGGGTTGCGCTTATCGGAGTGCTGCTTATACCAAAAGGGATGCTGACTGTGGGCGGACTTTCGATTATGCTGTTTTATGCGAATCAGTATATGAAGCCTTTTAATGATATAAGCGCGGTTGTAACCGAAATGCAGAATGCTCTTGCCTGCGCGGCAAGGATATTTGAGCTGCTTGAGCAGCCGGCAGAGACAGCAGATAAAGACAATGCACAGGAGAACATAAAAGGAGAGGTTGATATTGAACATATGTATTTCAGCTATGTCAAGGACAGCCCCCTTATACAGGATTTTAACCTTAACGTATCTCCGGGAATGAGAATCGCAGTTGTGGGACCTACAGGCTGCGGCAAAACCACCCTTATAAATCTGCTTATGAGGTTTTATGATGCGGACAGAGGCAGTATCAGTATCGACAAAACCTCTGTAACCGATGTTTCAAGACATTCCCTCAGAGGAAGCTTTGGAATGGTGCTGCAGGACACATGGATTAAGCACGGCACTGTCAGAGAAAACATAGCTTTCGGCAAACCTGAGGCTTCTGACGAGGAAATCATCAGGGCGGCAAAGGAAGCCCACAGCTGGGAGTTCATAGAGAAGCTGCCGGAGGGTCTTGATACTGTTTTGAATGAGGACAGCCTGAGCCTTGGACAGAAACAGCTTCTTTGTATCACAAGAGTGATGCTGATTTCACCTCCTATGCTGATACTTGACGAAGCAACTTCAAATATAGATACGAGGACAGAGCTTCAGATACAGGAGGCCTTTGACAGACTTATGGAGGGCAGGACCAGCTTCATTGTAGCCCACAGGCTTTCGACCATACGAAACGCTTCCCTTATTATTGTTATGCGCGACGGCAGGATAATAGAGAGAGGCAGCCACGAGGAGCTGCTTGCAAAAGGCGGGCTTTACAGTGAGATATACAACAGTCAGTTTCAGCAAACCTGAGAATTAAACCTGTGATGTATCTGCATTTATGGATCTATACGAAAACAGCTTCAGATAAATATTTTGTGAAAAAACACAAAAAAGTTTTTGAAAAATAGT
>CAVDMD010000180.1:0-3642 GCA_963609975.1 bacterium
CTTCCGCAGACTGGGCATATATCGGTGCTGTTAAATTTACTTTGTATATCACTGACATGTTTTTGCTTTGCAGCATTAGTCGGATTTGTTAATGGTAACAGTTTGCTGTATATATTATCAATATGTTCGTCAGTCAAAATGTCAGGACTGTTTTTTTGAATTTTACGAAGAATATCTGACAGTTCGGAATGATTACATACATATACATTTGGCGAATCGACTTTAATCACTTTCAGATTACCTCGGTTGCTGAAAGTGATAAGAGAAAACATTTTTATGTCATCATTCAAATATTTTTTTAAGTATTTGATATGGGTGTGGTTTTGCCATATAGGATTATAAAACTGATATTTGTTTACTTTTTTGCCACCATACCATGTTTTTCCGGCATAGAGTGTCACTGTCCAATTTTTATTCGCCTCATTTCCGAAAATATACCCGGCATAGTTTTTGTTTTCCACTATGAGCAAACCTTTGCGTGTAATATAAATAACATCAATCTCGGAAGTGTCGCCAGACAGTTTTGGAACATAGACATTAGTCAGTGTTTTGCCTTTGCTGTTCCAAAGATTGTTTACTTTAAGTCTGTGAGCAACTGCCTGTTCACTTTTTTTGCCTTTTACTGTCGGAGATTTCAAGTAAATCCTCGAGACAATAACTGCTGATATAACTAATATAATTATTATATATCCTATCATATTTTTTGTTCAATATAGTTCCCTTGAGTATACTCATACCTTGAAGTTTTAACCGATGTAATCAGTATAACATATTTAAGAGTCTTAAACGACAGCCTTTTGAATATCGGCTAAGCAAAAACCGCAGAAAAAATACGGCAAATGACAGATATATCAATTGCCGTATATGACGATGGTGAGGGTAGAGGGACTCGAACCCCCAACCTGCGCATTCGTAGTGCGTTACTCTATCCATTGAGCTACACCCCCGCATTCGTACAACAACTATTATACAAAACAGCGGCGGTATTGTCAAAGAGATTTTGAGCGTTTGCAGGATTTTTTGGTATTTTTTATTTGCGAATCGGGCAATATTTCTTGCTACGAAGCTGCACAGGGTATACAATTAGATGACAGATAAAAGGGAGGGCAGAGAATATGACTGACGGACAGAAAAAACTTGAGGAGCATATGGCAAGGACTCTTTACGAAAACAATGTCAGCCAGAAGGACCTCATAAACGGTATGATGCAGGCAGAGGCGGCAGGCTGCTCCTATGAGGACGGGACATTGTCGTTTGCGTTTCCGGTTCAGAAATGGCAGACCAACAGAGTGGGGACATTACATGGCGGCATGATAGCGACCGCATTTGACCTGACCGTTGCGGCGCTTGCAAGATTTTATGCGGGAGAAAATTTCGCACCCACAGTCAGCCTTGATATTAAATATGTAAGACCGGCCAGAGCCGGCGACACAATAATCGTAACGGCGCGAATGGTTTCGGCAGGCAGGCGCATATCGCAGCTTGTATGCGAGGCTGCAGACAGGGCGACAGGTAAAGTTATTGCAACAGGTGCGTCTGTATATCTTAATATAGATACAGACAGAGAACACAGATAGAAAGGAATTGTTATGGAATTTCTGGAGCTTGCAAAGAGCAGATATTCAGTACGTAAATTCAAAAAAGAGCAGATAAGCGACGAGGAGCTTGCGGCCGTGCTTGAAGTGGCCAGACACTCACCTACGGCGCTTAATTTCCAGCCTCAGAAGATATATGTGCTCAAAAGCGAAGATGCTGTGGCAAAAATAAATTCATTGTGCAAATGCATATACGGCGCTCCCATGGTGCTTATGATGTGCTATGACGAAACCGTATGCTGGAGAAACCCTCTGATAAGAGGTCATAAGTCGGGTGTGACAGATGTTTCTATTCTTTGTGATGAAATAATGCTGCAGGCATGGAGTATGGGCATAGGCACTTGTTTTGTGGGGCTGTTTGACGATGTGAAGCTGCAGCGAGAGTTCAATCTGCCTGAGCATATCCGACCTGTGGCGCTGCTGCCTATAGGTTATCCGGCAGAGACCTGCAGACCTCTTGCCAAAATGCACGATGTGACAAAACCGATGGAAGAAATGGTAAGAGTGATATAGGAGGAGCAGTATGAAAACCATGAAATACACCACAGCAGACGGCTATGCCTTTGAGGGGTTTATGTTTCGCGATACACACGGACAGTGCATCAAGGTTCCATATGAATACAGAGGCATTGTCAATATGGGAGACAAGCTCACCACTGAGCTTGGAGATGTTATAGACCTTGTCGATGAGGATATGGAAGTCATTGATGACGAGATGTATGCCGTATTCTATTATAAATATAATTACTGATACGGGATAACAGCGAAGGTGCCGAAAGGCACCTTCGGTTTTGTCAGAAACGGTCGCTGTAGTTAAGCAGATCTTTGATGTATCCGCCTTTGACCTTGTCTTTTTCAAACAGCTGAGGCCTGTAATATATTATCGAGGCTGCAAATGTTGATTCGGTAGTCGTGATAATGCCGTAGGAGCCCTGAGAGCCGTCTCTTGGCCTTGTCAGGCTTCCGGGATTAAGCAGATATATGCCGCTGTATTCCTCATATACAGGCACATGAGTATGTCCGAATATCACAGCGGAGCAGTTGTTTTCTTCGCACAGATACAGCAGCCTGTCGCAGCAGTAGCCTGCATTCTGCATATGCCCGTGAGTGACAAGGATATTGCCGTATTCTGTTCTGACTGTGGCAAAATCACCTGCACTGTGGCTGCCGTCGCAGTTGCCCGGTACCGAAACTACGGGAATGTTGAATTCTTTTTCCATTTCGTATGCATCACGCTGCATATCACCTGTATGTATTATCATATCTATGCCCTTGAGATGAGGGTATATTTTTCTTATCTTGTCGAGATGACCGTGAGTATCTCCTGTAACAAATAATTTCAAAGCTTTCTCCTCAAATATTGTAATGATATATATAAGCATAATTGACTGGAGCGTATTTTTCAAGTAAAATTAAAAGATAATTAACAGAGAGGTAGCATATATGATTAATTGTTTCAAACTTGAATTAACCCGCAAAACAAAAGCAGACGAGGCAGTGGCTAAAGCACAGGAGGCTGCAGCCTCAGGATACAATATGATAAATATTACAGGCGATGAGCCTCTCGAAAGGTTTAATATCATCAGAGAGGTGGAGCAGATTAAATCCATTGATGGCATTGAGCAGGTAATGCTTACAACAAACGGACAGCTTCTCAAACTTACAGCTGCCGAGCTGAAACAGGCGGGTCTTGACAAAGCAGCCGTAAAGGTTGATACCTTCAGATACGCCAGATTCAAAAAAGTCCTTGAGGACGACACCCTCGAAAACGTTGTAGAGGGCATCAACAAGGCAACCGATGCAGGACTTAAACCTGTCAGAATCATAATGCAGGTCAAGCAGGGCTTTAACGATGATGAGATTATGGATTTTGTGCAGCTGACGTTTCAGCATGATTATGAGATTCTGTTCAGAGGAAGTGACAGCTTCACTGCCCTGGAAATCAGAAAAAAACTGCCGGGCTTTACAGAAGCGCCTGTGCAGGATCAGGACGTTACAACCGGCAAATATCCGGGAGCAATAGGCAGAATCTGCTTTGAAAAATAGC
>CAVDMD010000181.1:0-3637 GCA_963609975.1 bacterium
TTATACATCGCTTCTGCCGCTATTGCGTCAATCAGCGTGTACAGACATTATACCACAAAAGCGCGGATTAAGGAAGTATAAATATGCACAAAATGAATAATTGACATCAAAAATACATAGTATAGGCGGTTTTTATGTAAAAAATATAAATAAAAATAACATTTTTACTTGATATTTTGCTATTTCCTTCTGTCTGCAATAAGACTGATGCTGCTGTAGAGAATTACTGCTATCATTATTATCTGCAGTATGAATGTATTGATATTCCCTATAAACTGCAGAGCTGTTACTGCGCCTGCGGTACCTGCCGAAGCCTCGCAAAGAGCTGCTTTTCTATGGTACATACCGCTTTTTATGAACTTCATGGAACCGGTGAACGATATTATTGCGCACATACACATCACCATAGGCATAATTGAAGTTGTTGTAATGCCCATTATCATCATCAGAGATATTACGGGAGCAGTGGCTCCAAAACCCACCATTGCAAGCCCCGCAGCTATGAATGACACAAAGGCTGTTACAACTGTCTGTGAGGCTGTCAGGTCTGTCAAAGCCCCGTCTGATCCTTTTGTTAATATGTATTTTATAATCAGGGCTGCAGCTGTTGCCATAAGAAGCACCGCCATAATATTTTTTATTGCTCTGCCGCTTATTTTTACAGCGAAGGCAGCTCCGGCATAAGCTCCTGCAGCTCCTGCAGCCATCATAGCAAGAGTAGCTCCGGTATCCGCAGGGTAGGTGTTCATATAGCCCAGCCCTATTACGGAAATGGGGATTGTGGAGCCGACGACAAAGGTGCCGGGAAGCACAGACAGGGGAACATATGCTTTGTGTCTGAGCGCTATTGTATTCAGAGCCGAGTCTGAAATGCCGAATGTGGCTGCAAACCATACTATAAATTCCGAAACAAGGTAGTAGGCTGCAGAGCCGTTTTCGGAAGATATTTTTTCTTTGCTTTTTAGTATATCTTTGAGAAATACAGCAAGGAATATAAGGAGTAGTGATATAATTACAGCAAAAAGTATTTTCATTGGTAAAGCCTCTCAATTCTTAATCTGTAAATATGATAATATATGCGAAATGAAGGGTAAACGGAAAAGTATTTATAATGCTTATTACAAAACGTAATATGTGTGACAATTTGAAAATATGATGATAGACAAACATCTGTTTGTATGATACAATAATGACGAACATAAGTTTTAGGGGAGCGATATGAGGATATTAGGAATAGATCCGGGCTATGCGATACTCGGATACGGCATTATAGATGTTGAGGGCAATCATTTCAAAGCCGTTGAATACGGCGCAGTCACCACCGAGGCGGGGATGGATATGCCCGACAGACTCAAGGTGCTTTACAACGGTCTTATGGAGATTATCGATAAATACAACCCCCGGCAGGCATCTATAGAGGAGCTTTTTTTTAACACCAACAACAAGACAGCCATACTTGTGGGGCAGGCCAGAGGTGTTGCCATACTTGCCTGCGCCAATTCAGGTCTTGAGATATTTGAATATACGCCGCTGCAGATCAAGCAGGGGCTTGTGGGATATGGCAGAGCGGACAAAAAACAGATTCAGCAGATGGTAAAGCTTATGCTCGGCCTCGGAGAGGTTCCCAAACCCGACGATACTGCAGACGCTCTTGCAGCGGCCATATGTCACGGCAATACAGCAGCATCACGAAAACGAATGGAGAAGATTATTAAATGATACATTATATTAAAGGCACACTTGCAATGAAGCTTGATACAGGCATAGTGGTTGAGACGGGAGGCATTGGTTATGACATATCTGTTCCGGGAAATTCCCCGCTTTATCTTCGCAGCGAGGGAGACGATGTTATATGCTATACAGCCATGATTGTCAGAGAGGACGATATAAGTCTTTACGGTTTTGCAGACAGAGAGAGCCTTGAGCTTTTCAGACTTCTCATAACTGTAAGCGGAGTGGGAGCAAAAGCCGCAATGTCGGTGCTTTCGGCGCTTACATCTTCACAGCTCAGGCAGGCTATTGCATTTGAGGATGACAAGGCTATTGCCACCGCCAACGGCGTAGGCAAAAAAACAGCCCAGAGAATTGTCCTTGAACTCAAAGACAGGGTTTCAGCGGATAATATTTCATCTGCAGAGCAGCAGGCGGTTTCACCGGCATCTGATGATGCAAGGAGCGAAGCCATAAAGGGTCTGGTATCACTTGGCTACAGCAGAGCCGAGGCTGTCAGTGCTCTTGCAGGCGCAGAGGCGGCAACTGTTGAGGAATATATCAAAAAGGCACTCAAAAATCTGTTTTAGGGGATAGAATATGGACGAACAAAGAATAACAGCGACTTCTGCAGGCTTCAATGAGGAAAAATCCGAAATAGGGTTAAGACCGCAGACACTTGAGGATTATATAGGCCAGAAAACAGCCACGGACAATCTCAAAATATTTATAGAGGCGGCCAGACTCAGAGGCGAGCCTCTTGATCATGTGCTGTTTTACGGCCCCCCGGGACTTGGCAAGACGACCTTGGCAGGCATAATTGCCAATGAGCTGGGAGTTGAGATCAAAATCACGTCAGGCCCTGCAATAGACAGAGCAGGGGATCTTGCAGCGATACTTACAAATCTTAACGAAAACGATGTCCTGTTTATAGACGAGATACACAGACTCAACCGTTCCGTTGAGGAGGTTTTGTATTCCGCAATGGAGGATTATGCGCTGGATATAATTATAGGGAAGGGGCCGTCGGCAAGATCCATACGGCTTGACCTTGCAAAATTCACGCTGATAGGAGCTACCACCAGAGCAGGAAGCCTTTCGGCGCCGCTCAGGGACAGATTCGGTGTATTGAGCAAATTCACATTGTATGACACAGACGATCTCAAAAAAATCATCCGCAGATCGGCAGGGATACTCGGAGTCGAGGCTGATGAAGCATCCCTTGAGGAGATGGCAAAGCGTTCAAGAGGAACTCCGAGAGTTGCAAACAGGATACTCAAAAGAGTCAGGGATTTCTCACAGGTAAAGGGTGATGGCAGTATTACTCCGGAAATAACAGAGAATGCCCTCAAAGCGCTTGGCGTTGATGAATACGGTCTTGAGGCACTTGACAGAGAGCTTCTCGAAACGATAATCACCAGATTTAACGGAGGCCCGGTAGGTATAGACACAATAGCAGCCTCAATAGGCGAGGAGAGAGTTACCATCGAAGATGTCTATGAGCCTTATCTGATACAGGCCGGATTTCTTCACAGAACCCAAAAGGGCAGAGTTGTGTCGGAGCTGGCATACAGACATCTTGGCATAGCGGTGCCGGAGGATATTGAATATTAGACTGAAAAGCAGCGAAAGCGGTTTTTGATAATATATGAAATATCGGTTTATAGATATTTCTGTATATTTCCACTTTTTTGTGAAATTTATTTTCTCACTTCAGGTCATAAAAATTATCTGCAAGCATTTTTTCATTTATAAGAAGTTTTAATTGATGACAATCATGGCGTGAAATGATATAATTATGACACTTAATGATGTTCAAACAGAATCTTCTTTTTTATATAATGTGATTAACATCTGATAAAGGAGGTTCTTAAAATGGGAAATACAGCACTGATAACGGGATCCTACGGTGGACTTGGCACCTGTT
>CAVDMD010000182.1:0-3538 GCA_963609975.1 bacterium
GTCCTATGCGGCACAGTATATGATAATGCAAAATTATAATTTTTCAAATATTTTACCCAAAATCAGACAATGCAACCAGGGAGGTTCAAATGAAAGCAGACAGAATCTTTATAAACGGACAGATTTATACGGTAAACAGCACAAATGAGTGGGCAGATGCCGTAGCAATAAAAGGAGATAAAATAATATATGCAGGCAGCGAGCAGGGAGCGCGTGATTTATGTGACAGGGACACAACAGTCACTGACCTTGAGGGAAAAATGATGCTGCCCGGATTTATAGACGGCCACTGTCACCCGGTGCTTGCCGCACATTATCTTTGCGGAGTATATCTTCAGATTGAATGGGGAATTGAAGAATGTCTTGCAGCGATCGAAAAATATGTAAAAGCGAACCCTGACAGCACAACTTATTTCGGCATCGGATATGCCGAGTGGATTTTTGACGAAACAGGCCCGAAAAAAGAAATGCTGGATGCTGTATGCGCCGACAAGCCTGTGATGATCCTCGGCAGCAGCGCCCACGAAGCATGGGTCAATTCAAAAGCGCTTGAACTTGCAGGAGTAACAAAAAACACACCGGATCCGATACCCGGATTTCACTATTTCCACAGAGATGCAGAAGGCAACCCAACAGGCCATCTGGTGGAAACCGGCCCGCAGAACATTGTAATGGACAAAATCAGTTTTTTTGATCCGGATAAAATAGAACATGTAATGGAAACTGCATCCGCCGAATATGCCGCTATGGGAGTAACTTCAACCTGCGACATGGGTATGCAGAAATTCGGTCTGAAAGTATATTACGAAGGCATCCCCCAAATGATAGAAAACGGCACCTACAGGCAGAGATTTTTCGGCTGCGGACAGATGGTTGCCGAGAGAGGTGATGAAAGCATCATATTGCCGCAGCTGATAGAACTCAGCAAAAAATACAGCTCAGACAAATACAATATACATTTCCTGAAGATAATAAACGATGGAACCCTCGAAACAAGATCGGCAGCACTCAGTGAGCCTTATGACGAAAGCGGCGCCATAGTGAAACCTCTGTTTACAGGAAATGAGCTGGCAGAAATCGGACTGAAGGCTGCTGCCGCCGGACTGGACATTAATGTTCATGGCATTGGCGACGAGGCTATAAGCGGTACGCTTGCAATGGCAAAGGCGATACGCGAAGCAGGTTATGACGACTGCCGTATCACAAACTCCCACTGTGACTACGTCAAGGATGAAGAGCTTGCGCTGTTTGGCAAATACAATGTTATAGCAAACACTACCTGCGTATGGCATTACGGCAATCCGGACATGGAGGCGGTGATCGGAGACAGGCAAAACCGCACATTCAGGATAAAAACAATGATAAACGGCGGCTGCCGTATGGGGCAGGGGTCAGATTTTCCGGTAGACGAATTCGGCAGAGAGCCTCTCAAGGGCATAGAGATGGGCTGCACCAGACAGCTGTTTGATCATCCCGAACTGCCTGTACTGAAGCCATACGAAGAAAAGCTTTCGGTTGAGGACGGTATACGCAGCTACACGATAAACAACGCATGCCAGATGCACATAGACGACAGACTCGGCTCCATCGAAGCCGGCAAATATGCTGATCTGGTGATACTTGAAAAGAATCTGTTTGATGTTCCTCTTAATGAGATACACCATGTAAAGATATGCGAAACTGTAATGAACGGAAAAACCACCTACAGTAATCGGTAAAATCTGCAGATACGGCAGCAAGGTAAGCGCGCAGCCTGTGGCTGCCGCGGTTACCTGCATTTGTCGCGCAACGCCATATACACCATATTCGTACGGATATTACCGGGAACATGGTATTCAAAAAATCGGCCGGGGTCATACCCCTCGCTGATTTTTTCTGTTTTTTTTATCTCAAATCCATTATCTTTGAGCGCATTTTTCAGAAAATCCACAGTAAACACATCATGCGCCGCGTCCGGATACAGCTCATGCACTCTGTGCAGCGAATCAGAACCTTTTTTGTAATACTCCACAGCACCGACAATAACTGCTTTTTCTGCAATGCAGGGCGCAATCATATCCAGATAGTGTCTTTTTTCAAAGAATCCGAGATTGCAGGTGCCCATATAGTCTATGATAACATCAATACATCTGTCACGCAGCGGCAGGCGGCCATCCTGATTGATTATATATACGATTTTAAGATCGGGCGCCGCATTTGCAATATGCTGCCGCATAGTCTGGATGGTTCTTTCGCTTGGTGATGTGACAATGAACAAACTGCCTCTGCTATCAGTATCGTTATAGTGACTGTAAAGATACTGCATCGATGCTTCAGGAAAAAGGATTGTTTTGTTTCTAAAATCAATACTGCTCAGTTCTTTGTGCATCCACATACCGCTTTTGTGCAGATTGATCATATACTCATTACTGTTCTCATTCATAGCCATCAGCAGCAGCCCGTCTTCATTGATTGAAATATTTTCTTTACCAAAATAGTTGTACAGGAATTTGTCATCGTTATCCAAATCTTTAAGTATATCAGTAAAAATCATGCCGTTGCGCAGTTCGGCCTGATATCCGCAGCCGCATGTGAGTCTGCCTGCAGTGATCGAATCACCGATGATGTCAACTCCTGACAGGCTGAGCCTGTTTTTACACTGAGGGCAGCGCAGCAGATTTACAGCCTCCAGCGGAAGCCCCGGAAGCTGGCCGTTTGAGCTTCCAATACTCTTCCCCGATGTTCTTCCTGCAATGTAAACGCTGTTGTTTTCGATTTCTTCGATTTTTTTGCTGATAAGCCGTATATAGCTGTTGATCTGATGCCTCTCGTCGTAAAGACGAGCTTTTTTGTCCTGCAGATATTCAAGAAGCTTTTCGTAAAGCAGATAGTCATCTTTGTTGTAAAAACGAAAAAGACTCAGGTATTTACTCATCTCACTGAGCTTGAACCCCGCATTCTTCATTGAAACAATAATCTCCATCTCTCTGCAGTCAGCATCTTCAAAGCAGTACTGAAATCCATCCTTTCCCGGCACAAGCAGCCCCATGTTTATGTAGTGCCGCACTGTAGAAACAGATATATCAAATTTTTTTGAGAATTCTCCGATTTTCATATATGCTCACTCCCTCGTGTTTTGGAACCATACAAGCATTAAAACATAATAACAGCTTCGAGATGACAATGCTGCGCGCCGGCTCGTTTCATTCATTGCTGTTCCCTGCCGGTCATGCCGTGTACAGACATTATATCACAAAACATAAAGTAATGGTTTATGTTTTTGTCCAAAAACCTCGAAAAGCGCCTTGACTTTGACTTAGGGAAAGGTATTATAATTTGCACAAAGTTGCGATTTTTATAAAAATTACGCATACATGATACGAAATTCACAGGGTCTGCCACATATCACGCAGATACCTTTATGTTATGAGGGAGGAAAAGCAATGACTGCAGACAGGCTATACACAAATGGAGATATTTTCACTGTAAACGAAACTCAGGAATGGGTTGAAGCCGTTGCTGTAAAAGGAAACCTGATTGTTTATGCAGGCGACAGAGC
>CAVDMD010000183.1:0-3513 GCA_963609975.1 bacterium
AAGGCTATGAAGGCCGATAATGAGTCTGCAGATAAGATTTCAAAGTATACAGGCCTTTCTGTAGAGGAGATAAAGAAACTGTAGATATTAATACCTTGTTCAAGGCGTTTTGCAACAGTCGGTTTATATGGATCGGCTGTTTTTGTTATGGAAAAAAAGGTAAAAATAAATAGGGCGGAGTATGAAATACCCTAAACAGGGTGGTTTGCTGTGTGAAGCAGGGGATTTTAAGTTTTTTAAGCGATTGCCCTGGCTTTTTTGTGCGATTCCTTGTGTTTTTCGTGCAAACATCATATATATATAAAGCCCGAAAGGAGATGGTTTTATGGCTACTTCCACTACTAATATAAGTATTCGTATGGATTCATCATTGAAAACTCAGGCTGATGCTCTTTTTGCAGAGCTTGGTATGAATCTGTCTACGGCATTTAACATCTTTGTGAGGCAGGCGCTTCGAGAGGGACGTATACCTTTTGAAATTTCTCTTAACCAGCCGAATTCTGAAACAATAGCCGCAATGCTTGAGGCGGAAAGGATTGCAAAAGATCCGTCAGTTAAGGGTTATACCGATATGGATGAATTGTTTGCAGACCTTGAGAAATGAGCAAAACAAAAAGCCGTCTGAGCTGAAACCGAGTTCAGGCTGAACGGCTTGTCCGTGCGTTTTCATTTTGTCTGCCCTATTACCATAGACCCATAATGCGCTGCATCAGCAGGCTGACAGCGGTAATGGCTATCCAGCAGCAGGCGCCCAGCAGCAGAGGCTTGCCGCCGTCTTTTATCATTCTGACGATATTGCTGTTAAGCCCTATGGCTGCCATTGCCATGATGATAAAAAATTTGCTGAGTTCTTTCAGCGGACTGAAAACTGTCGCAGATATGCCAAGTGAGGTGCAGACGGTGGTAATGACTGATGCGCAGATGAACCACAGAATAAACATAGGGAAGGTGTTTTTTATCTGAAACCTGCCCTGTTTTTTTTCTGCTTTTTTTGCCTGCATCAGAGAAAGCGCCAGCGTAATCGGGATAATTGCCAATGTACGGGTCAGCTTGACGGTCACAGCCTTATCAAGCGTCTGACTCCCCAGGTTCCACATACTGTCCCATGTAGATGCCGCAGCCGTAACAGATGAGGTATCATTAACTGCAGTGCCGGCAAAAATACCAAATGCCTCTCCGGAGGCAGTGTCAAAACCGATGCTCTGCCCCAGCAGCGGAAACAGCAGCGCTGCCAGCACATTAAAAAAGAATATGACCGATATGGCCTGCGCCACCTCTTCGTCATCTGCGTGAATGACAGGCGCGGCAGCGGCAATGGCACTGCCGCCGCATATAGATGAACCGACTCCGATCAGTGTGCAGGTGTTGCCGCTGATATGCAGCAGCTTATGCAGAGCAAAGGCTGTCAGAAGTGATGTGGCAATTGTGCATATGATAATAGGCAGAGACTGTCTGCCGGTTTGCAGCACCACATTCAGATTCAGCCCGAAGCCCAGCAGCACTACGGCTGCCTGCAGCACTTTTTTTGAGGTGAACCCTATTCCGGATTTGAAAACTTCGCCCGGTGTCCGGAAAAAAGCTATAGCCATACCGATAAGGATGGAAAAAATCGGCCCGCCGATTACCGGTGCCAGCCTGCCAAACAGCCATGAAGGGATTGCAATGGCAAGGCATACTGCGATTCCCGGCAGTTTTTCTCTTATGGATTGCATGATATTCTGACTCTCCTGTTATATGCAGATTGCGGCCGATGCCTGTTAAGCGGCATACTGCCGTACCTCTCAATTATAGCGGGATATGCGGAGCGAAACAAGTAACTATGAAATTTATAAGCGGGGAAACCGACAATTTAGCCAGAATAAAAGAATCTTTTTATTTCTATCATTCATCTTCATCATATACCAGCAAATCGTTAGGTGTGCATTCAAAAATCCCACACATGGCATCAAGTGTTTCGTAGCGGATAGACTTTGTTTCATTGAGAATCATCTTGTTGAAATTCTGATAACTCATTCCAAGCTGTTTATATAACCAATATTTTGTTTTGCCGCGTTGTTCTAAAAGGGCAAGCGCATTTAATTTAATCATATTTCACGACTCCTTTGATATCTTATGATTTAATGCTGATAGTATATGAAAAAGAGTCTTGAAATATAGACTAATGCATTATATAATGTAAGCATTAGATAACTACAAAATCAGTTTCGAAATTATACGTATTGAGTTCATTAGATGTTATGGCGAAAGCTATGATATAGATTATTAAAAAAAGAAGAGGAGAACAAAAAATGAAAAAACTATTTGCAGTACTGATGTGCCTGATGGTGGTTATGGCGTATATGCCGACATTTGCAGCAGAATCGTATGGTGGAAATGCAGATCCGAATGAACGGACTACTGTAACAAACGACACAGACGAATCCGAAAAAGGAACTGTGGACACAGACGAATCCGAAAAAGGAACTGTGGACACAGACGAATCCGAACAAGGAACCGATGACACCGAAGAATCCGGTGGTGACAGTAGTGATGATAGGGGAGATGGAGGAAGTTCCGGCGGTGGCGGCGGATATTATCCAGTTGTAACTCCGTCTACAGATACAGTAGTAAACAAAACTGAGGATAAAACTTCGGGAGTAGCAGCTTCAACAAGTGTTACAGTTAAACCGGCCACAACTACAGCCGCAGACGGCACTAAGACTGTAACTGCAACTGTAAGCACAGCTAAAGCAGAAGAGATCGTGGAGAATGCAGTTTCAAACAAATCTGAGGAAGTAGTTATAAAGACAACAGAAGCTGCAGTTGTAACTGAAACAGCAGCAGGAACCAAAACAGAAGTAGCTCTTCCTGCAGCAGCAATCGCAGCAATCGCATCCAAGACAGAGGCAGCTGTTACAATTAAATCGGATGCTGCAGAAATCACTTTAGACAAGGAAGCAGTTAAGGCAGTGGCAGAACAGGCTGGCGAAACAGGAACAGTTAACCTTGTTGTTGAAACAGTTAAACAGGAAGAAAGTGTTGTTCAGGTTGAAATCAAGCTTGGAACTTCGAACGGCAATGTAACTGACTTTAAGGGTGGCAGTGTTTCTGTTACAGTTAAACTGAATGATAAATTAGCAGCTAAGGAAGTTGTATGCGTATACATTGATGATAACGGACAGTACCACAAGGTAGAAGGTACTAAGAATACTGATGGTACATTCACATTCAAGACAGGTCACTTCTCAGCATACGCTGTTATGGGAAAAGATGAGGCTGACAAGGTTATAGCAGATCAGTTAGATACCCTGATTAAGGAAGTTTCATTAAAGGTTAAGACAACCAAGACTTCAAAGAAAAACATCAGGGTTACAGTATCGGGAGATGTAAGTGCCCTGACAGATGCAGGATATACAGTTAAGTACAGATTCTGCAGATCAACCAAGGCTTCCAGCAGCTATGTCGGCAAGAAGACCAAAGAGGCTGCTTCATGGACTAACACAAAAGGCACAAAAGGCACTAAATACTACTACA
>CAVDMD010000184.1:0-1714 GCA_963609975.1 bacterium
AATTGCAAAAAATATATACAAACAGCAAAAAAACTGTTGACAAAGGTGATTTAGGGGTGTAGTGTATATATGGTTAGTGAAGGCTAACCATATATTTTGGTGCGAGGTTAGCAATTGCTAATCTAAAATTTAGAGCTCAAGTTAGCTAAGACTAATTAGATGAAGCTAACTTGTTGTATGGAGGTAATTATGATGCCATTGACTTTAACAGATGTTGGAGAACCAAACACCATCAAAAAAATAGGCGGTTCGCCTGAGGTAAAAAAACACCTCGAAAATTTAGGGTTTGTAGTTGGCGGCAATGTAACCATCATAAACAAGCTGGGCGGCAATGTAATTGTAAATGTAAAGGAAGCCAGAGTGGCCGTAAGCGAAGAAATGGCCCGAAAGATTATGGTTTAGTCTAATATGTAATTTATATATAAGGAGGAGTATTGTATGAACACACTGAAGCAGGCTAAAATAGGCGAAACTGTGAAGGTTGTCAAGCTGCATGGTGAGGGTGCTGTAAAACGCCGTATCATGGATATGGGTATCACCAAAGGCGTTGAGGTCTATGTAAGAAAAGTAGCGCCTCTCGGGGACCCTATTGAAGTAACAGTCAGAGGATATGAACTGTCACTTCGTAAAGCAGACGCAGAAATGATAGAAATCGAATAATTTTTCAAAGGGGATTTTCCCCTGTATTTTTAGGGCGCAGGTTAGCCTGTGCTAATTGAAGAAAGAGAGGAATTCAGACAATGAACTTACGAATAGCTCTTGCAGGAAACCCCAACTCCGGTAAGACTACACTGTTTAATGCACTTACCGGTTCCAACCAGTTTGTAGGTAACTGGCCGGGTGTAACTGTAGAAAAAAAAGAAGGCAAACTCAAAAAACATGACGGAGTCACTATTACTGACCTTCCGGGCATATATTCATTATCACCGTATACATTAGAGGAAGTGGTTGCAAGAAACTACCTCATAGGCGAAAGACCGGATGCGATACTTAACATCATAGACGGTACAAACCTTGAGAGAAACCTTTACCTGACAACACAGCTTACAGAGCTTGGCATTCCGGTTGTAATCGCAATCAATATGATGGATGTTGTCAGAAAAAACGGCGACAAAATAAACACAGAAGAACTTTCAAGACAGCTTGGCTGCAAAATCGTTGAGATTTCAGCCCTCAAAGGCGCAGGTGTTATGGAGGCCGCAGAGGCTGCAATAGACGCCGCTCAGAACGGAAAAACAGTGCCTATGCACACATTTGCAGGCTGCGTAGAACACGCCATCGCTCACATCGAAGAAGCTGCAGTGCACGAAATGCCTGAAGAACAGCAGAGATGGTATGCAATCAAAATCTTCGAAAGAGATGACAAGGTGCTTTCGGGACTTAACATCGACGCAGAGGTTAAAAACCATATCGAAAACGATATTAAGGCTGCCGAAAAAGAAATGGATGACGATGCCGAATCAATCATAACAAACGAGAGATACATATATATAGCGTCAATCATCAAAGCCTGCTACAAAAAGAAGAACGTCGGACAGCTTTCAACATCAGACAAGATAGACAAGGTTGTTACAAACAGATGGCTGGGACTGCCTATATTTGCGGCTATTATGTTCCTTGTTTACTACATATCAATGGTAACAGTAGGTTCGGCAGCGACAGACTGGATGAACGACGGTGTGTTCGGTGACGGATGGCATCTGTTCGGAAGCGG
>CAVDMD010000184.1:2072-3496 GCA_963609975.1 bacterium
CTTCTTGAAAGCGGTCTTTCAAACACAGGTGCTGCAGACTGGCTGAACGGTCTTATCCTTGACGGTATCGTAGCCGGTGTCGGAGCTGTACTCGGTTTCGTACCTCAGATGCTGGTACTGTTCCTGCTTCTTGCATTCCTTGAAGCGTGCGGATATATGGCTCGTATAGCTTTCGTACTGGACAGAGTTTTCCGCAAGTTCGGACTGTCAGGCAAATCATTCATACCTATGCTTATAGGTACAGGCTGCGGTATACCGGGCGTAATGGCATCAAGAACCATTGAAAACGAGAGAGACCGTCGTATGACCATTATGACTACGACATTTATACCTTGCGGAGCCAAGGTTCCGTTTATAGCAATGATTGCGGGAGCAATATTCGGAGGCTCGGCATTTGTTGCAACATCGGCATATTTCATCGGAATGGCTGCAATAGTTGTTTCGGGTATAATGCTCAAAAAGACAAGAATGTTCTCAGGAGAACCTGCTCCGTTTGTTATGGAGCTTCCTGCATATCATATGCCTACAGTCGGCAACGTGCTTCGTTCAATGTGGGAACGCGGCTGGTCATTCATCAAAAAGGCCGGAACAATCATACTGCTTTCAACTATAGGCGTATGGTTCCTGTCATACTTCGGAACAGTGGACGGCACATTCAGAATGCTTGCAGAAGATGAGCTTGATTCATCAATACTTGCAGGTGTGGGCAATGCAATTGCCTGGATATTCGCACCTCTCGGCTGGGGTACATGGGAAGCAACAGTTGCATCGATTACAGGACTTGTTGCCAAGGAAAACATCGTTGGTACCATGGGTATCCTTTACGGAGCATCGGGAGATGTTTATGCAACACTGCAGTCCGTATTCACGGGAATTACAGGTTACTCATTCCTCGTATTCAATCTGCTTTGCGCACCATGCTTTGCAGCTATCGGAGCTATCAGGCGTGAAATGAACAACGCAAAATGGACATGGTTTGCAATCGGATATCAGTGCGTATTCGCATATGCGGTAGCACTGATGATTAACCAGTTCGGCGGACTGTTCACAGGCAATATCAATGTAATCGGCTTAATCTTTGCTCTGGCTGTTCTTGCATTCATAGTATATATGCTTGCAAAACCATACAAGGAAGCAACCAAGCTGACTGCAAAATACTAATTGGGATAATAATAATTACCACTTTTTAAGGAAGGAGCTGACTTTATAATGTTTACATGGATTACACAGAACATGGCAACAATCGTTATAGCGCTTGTGCTGGCGCTGATTGTCGCTGCGATAGTTGTTTATCTGGTGCATAACAAAAGACAGGGAAAATCCTCTTGCGGATGCAAGTGCGGAGGCTGCCCTATGAGCGGCTCCTGCCATAAACACTGATAAAAACAAGAGAAGCAGGGAATTTTCCGCTTCTCTTGTTTTTT
>CAVDMD010000185.1:0-1675 GCA_963609975.1 bacterium
GATATAGCTGCTGCAAATGGAACCAAAGTGCGTGCATGTGCTGCAGGTGTGGTAAAGAGTGCCGGATGGAATGGTGGATTTGGGTTAGCTGTTGAAATTACTCATAAAAATGGCATTGTAACATTGTATGGGCATAATTCATCATTAAAGGTGGAGAAAGGCGATAAGGTTTACCAAGGACAGACCATAGCCCTTGTGGGTGACACTGGATATAGTTTTGGAAATCATATACACTTAAGATTTGAAAAAAGCGGTAAATATGTGGACCCATTAAATTATACATCGCCATCGCATCAAACAATATGCACAACACATGTAGCAAATACGGTAAGCGGAGAATGCAAAAACTGCGGAGCGGCATATACAGCATGGGATTACAAGCAGGAGCTGCTTGATACTTCATATGCGTCATCAGACAAACAGTTCTATACGATAACTGCAAAAGCCAATCTGAGAAAATACCCTGTTACAGGTGAAAGCAGAAAAGTTTTGACAAAGGGTGAAGGAGTGCAGGTTCTCGGCAAGGTGAAGGATAAAAACTGGTACAAGGTGCAGGACATAAAAGGCATAAAAGGCTATGTCCTGGGAGATTGTATGAAGAAGCATACGGTGACTGCGTCTGACAAATCAGATCTGAAAATAAATCTCAAGGCCACAGACGGGAAGCAGATAAAAAAAGGAAGCAAGGTCTATGTGACGGGAACTGTAAGGACAGACTATCCTCTGAAAAGTATAAGCATATCAGTTTTTTACAACAACAAGCTTATGAAAACAAAGAGCCAGCAATTCGGAAACTACATATACAAAAAAGTAGACCTGTGCACGTCATGGAAGTTTGTAGAAGCGCTTAATCTGGGAGATCTTTCATCCGGAACCTACACCATAAAAGTTGCGGCAACAGATGTGACGAGAAAGAAAACGGCAGTGACCGAGGCGGCTACTGTAGTAGTATACAATCCTGCTGTGGAAGCGCCGAAGATAGAGGAGATATCTGAAGCAGGAGGCAAGAGCGTAAGGATATCAAACAGCGGGGGAGGAACGCTGTACTACACGGTAAACGGCAAAGCGGGAAGCACGACAGCCTCATCAAAGAAATTCACACTCCAGGAGGGAAGTACAAAGTTCAAGGCATATGTAGTGAACCAGAAGGGAAGAAGTCCGAATGTATACAGAGCCTGCAGCCTGTCAAAGCTGAGTGCACCTGAGATAAGTATTGAGCAGAAGGGAAGAAGCGGGAGTGTTACCATAAGTGCGGCAGACAGAGCCGATACGGTAATGTACAGAAAAGGTGAAAGCGGAGCTTACAGCATATATGACGGAAGGCCGGTGGAGGTGGCAAACAATGATGAGATATATGCATATTCTACCCGGAAGGGATTTTTAAAAAGTGATGTTGTAAGTGAGACGGCAGAATTTGCAGAGCCGGAAACACCGCAGATAAAGCTGATGAACGAGGAGGCTGACATAGCTGTAGGAGGAATAGCCACGGTTGTGTGGGAAAAGGACAAAAGAGCCTCATCATACAAGGTTGTGCTGTTAAAGGACGGAAATGTTGTGGAGACGGAAGAGACAGACAAGGCGGAGGCAACCTTTATGCTTGAGGAAGCGGGAGAATACACGATAGAAGTGACCGCATCAAATGAGCTTGGTGAAAGTGAGGCAGGCAGTCTGAAGG
>CAVDMD010000185.1:1685-3273 GCA_963609975.1 bacterium
GCGGAAGGAGATGAAGAAAAAGCGGGAGAGATTCTGGCAGAACTGGAGGTGCCTTACGGAGACAGTGCGAAAGCGCAGGCAGTGCCGCAGCTGAAAGGCTATGAGTTTACAGGCTGGAGAAATCTTGCGACAGGGACGGTATCGATAAATGAATATCAGAATGTCAAAGTGAAGGAGGACATGACATATGTTGCAACGTATACTGCTAAGACATACAGTGTAAGATTTTTCAGTAGCGGCGGGAAGTATCTTGAGACAAGAACATTCAGATACGGAGAACCGGTTGATACTGAGGGTGTAGATGTTCCAGACATCGAAAAAGGGGAAACCCCGCAGTGGTATGTGATAAAGACATCGGACGGAAGCAGCAGGGCGGACATTTCCTTTGTTGATTCGGATATGGATGTGCAGGCGGTATCAAAATGGGAAAATCCGGATTTGCCTGTAAAGAGTCTTGGCATATCGGCAAAGCAGGACGGCGCAGTGGTGAGAGTTACTGCAGAAATTGCGACAGACAAGAGCAAAGCTTTGTCATTCTATCTTGTTGCAGCACTGAAGGGAAGGACTGCAGACGGAACAGAGAAGACAGTAAGCGCCGACAGGATAGTTGCAAGGATAAACGAGGGAGAGGATGCAAGAAGCTATACCTTTGATATGAAGCCTTCAGACGTAGCTGTAAATGAGATAGAGAACCCGTGGGTTGAAGTGATTGCGGTTGAATGCAGAGCAGACGGAAGCACGGGAAGCACATATTCGGAGACGGCAGCATGTGCTGTGGAACTGGGAAATTACACAGCTCCTAGCCCGTGGAGTCTGGAAGAACCAGAGGAGAAGGACGGCCGGGAGATAAGCAAGAAGACGCAGTATTTTTACAGAAACAAGATATATGCATACGGTATTGAAAAGCCTTCAGATGAATACAAGGCTGAGGGAACAGAATACTACAATTTCACAAGCGGGAAATGGCAGAAGACTGCAAGCTATGTATATGGAAACTGGAAGTATGGCAAGTCTGGAGCAACAAGCGTTCAGGATCCGAAGAAGCAGTATGTAACAGAGATAACCCTGGAGCCTAAAGCAGGAGTAAAGAAAGCATATGCATATTACTGCGACTGCAAAAAAGTGTGCTGGAAAAATGCAAAGGGTTCGTGCAAATACTGCGGAGGCAAGACAAGGAACTCCCTGACAATATACAGTCAGAAGGATCCATGCAGCGTATACAGCAAAGACACTTCTGCAAATGACGGTTCATATGTGCTGCCTGACACAATTGGTGAATCATCACCTGGCAAACTGGGGAAAGTATACTGCATGTATTACAACGGAAGCAGAATTTCCTCATTTACAACAGCTTCTCAAAGCGGGCATATATATGTATGGCCGTCGACAGTTGAAAGTGTGACATTGTACAGGACAAAGAAGGTAAGGACAAGAACCGAATACATCAAGTGGTCTGAATGGAGCAAGGGGAGCGATACACCTGTGTCAGGAGATGAGACAAAGGCTATGACGGTATACAGTTACATGGATCTGACATATGAGAACGTGGCAAAAAAGGAACTGAATGGCAGTACGCGTGAGATAAGCG
>CAVDMD010000186.1:0-3259 GCA_963609975.1 bacterium
TTTTCACAAAATCACTTATCGAAATTTCTCTGTGCAAGCTGCCTCTGTATTTCTTCAAACCTTGCCTTTGTAATCGGATATTTTTTGAGGCAGACAAGTGCCAGAACAAGGAAGATTGCCGGCAAAACAGTTACTGACAATTCTACGGCTTTGAGCGCTGACTCCGTCTGCACCGCCGCATTTCCGTCAAAGCCTGCAATCTGCAGCACAATACCCAGAAGCTGTGCGCCGATTCCCGCCGATAAAGCTTCAACAAGCCCCTGCAGAGAAACTATTACGCCCTGTCTCCGATGCCCTGTTTCCAGCTCGTCATATTCACACACATCATAGATAATCGCCGGCATAAGCTGCCAGTATATTGAAGTGGATATGGTAACAAACAGCATAAATACAAACAGTAATACAGGGCTGCCTGTTCCGATAAAAAGCATGATGACAAGGCCTGCGGCTCCGGCAGCAAAGTCCAGCATCAGAGCTGTGCGCTTGTCTGTTTTGCGGCTCACCTGCTTTACAGCCAGAATAAGGATAATTGCAATTACCGTCTTATACAGAAACATCAGGGAAATCTCTTTTGCGCCCATCCCCATATTATATGTGAAATAGTACATCAGATCCGATGACAGCATAGCATTGCAGACAAGTGCAAACAAACTGGTAAGCATCAGATATATAACCGGCCTCAATGCTGCCACCTCAAAATATTCACTGAAAAGCTGCTTAATCCTGAGCTTAGGAAGCACACTGCGACCCTCCTGTGCGCAGGGCAGGTCTATTCCCTTTGAAGCACGGAATGTAATCAGAACAGATGCAGCAGAGGTAATCCCCACCAGAGCTCCCGTACACGACCATGCAGCTTCAAGGCTAAGCCCTTTTTCGACAAAAAACTCTGCAAGCAGGGAAGGCAGTACCATGCCGATTAATGTGCCTGTCATATTAAGAATTGATGAATAAGATCGCAGGTCTGTCCTCTCATGGTAATCCTGTGTGTACTCTGCCCCCAGCGCCAGATGCGGTACAAAAAAACCTGTAAACGCTGTCCAGAAAATCATCAGAACCGCACCGTAATAAAGCGGTTTGATTACCGGAACAATATCAAGTGCCGTAAAAAGCATAAACACAGAGGCTCCCAGCGCAGGAGCCATGGCAGCCAGAAACGGTCTGCGCCGTCCCCGTCTGCTGGCACAGTTGTCGCTCAGATAGCCTATTACAGGGTTGATTACTGTATTCCATACCGAGCCTGCAATTATTATTGCCCCTGCCGCTGCAGGCTCAATTCCTGCAACGGTGGTCAGAAAGAACAATAAAAAGGTATTAACGAATGAATATGTTGCCGAATCCCCAAAGGAAGCAGAGGCGTAACCCAGTTTTACTGCCAGTGTCATTTTAACTGTTTTCATATATCTCCTCGATTTTCATATGGCCTTATATTCCTATTCTATAACTTCTCACCGTATGTTTCAAATTCTTTTTAAAAAGTACTTTTTAAATACAGAATAAACAGCAGGCTTTTTGGGAATTCTTTATATATACATTATGTGATGAACGGGGATTCGAGGTATATTTCATATGTTTCAAACGGGGATTTGGGCAGGATTTACGTTTACACGAACGGGGATTTGAGGTATAATACTTTAAGAGAGGTGATATCATTATGAAAAATCCTGTTTTTAAAAGAAAAATATATAATGAAATACTTGAATGGAAACAAAACCGCAGTGACAGATATGCGCTTTTGATCAAGGGAGCCCGGCGAGTTGGAAAATCCACTATCGCAGAGGAATTTGCAAAGAACGAATTCAAGTCATATATTATGATTGATTTTGCACATACCAGCAGAGAAATCATAGACCTGTTTGATTATATGTACAATTTAGACTTTTTCTTTCTGCAATTACAGCAGTTCACCGGAGTAAGACTGTATGAAAATGAGTCTGTAATAATATTTGATGAAGTTCAGCTGCTTCCAAAGGCCAGACAGGCAATCAAATACCTTGTAGCTGACGGAAGATATAAGTATATTGAAACAGGATCTCTTCTGTCTATAAAAAAGAATACCAGAAATATATTAATTCCAAGCGAGGAACATAAGATATCTATGTACCCTATGGATTTTGAGGAATTTCTATGGGCAACCGGAGACGAAATAACAAGTGACACAATTAAAACACTCATAAAAAGCAAACAGCCTGCCGGAAACGCATTGCATAGAAATCTCATGCGCATCTTCAGGTTGTATATGCTTATCGGCGGAATGCCTCAGGCTATCGAAACATATATAGAAAAAAACAATCTGCAGGCTGTTGATGAAACAAAAAGAGAAATCATTGATTTATATGAGGAGGATTTTGTTAAAATAGACGGCACCGGGCTTGCAGGTGATATATATGATGCAATCCCTGCCAATCTCAGCAGCAATGCATCAAGATATGTTTTGTCGACTGCAAGAGAAGGCGCAAAATCAGATCAGGTGCGAAATTTAATACCGGATATGCTAAGTTCATTTACTGTAAACATTGCCTATCATTCTAACAATCCGGGGGCAGGAATGTCACTGGAAAAAGATACAGAGCGATACAAACTGTTTTTATCCGATGTCGGATTGTTCATTACACTTGCATTTAAAGATAAGAACTATACCGAAAATATCATATACAATAAGCTTCTTTCAAATAAGCTCGAGGCAAACTTAGGATATATATATGAAAACGCCGTAGCGCAGATGTTAATAAGCAAAGTAAACAATCTGTTTTATTACACAATGGAAAGTGAAACTTCAAATCATCTATATGAAATAGACTTTTTAATTTCCTCATGTGACAAAATATGCCCGATTGAAGTGAAGTCCGGAAACTATAGAGCACATAAATCACTGGACATATTCAGCGACAAATTCAGTGGTCGCATAAAAGATAAATACGTTATTCATACCAGAGATTACAAAAGAGAGAACGGAATTCATTATCTTCCGGTATATATGGTTCCTTTCCTTTAACAAAAGCAACAGGCTTCTCAGTTACATTTATCACAAAGCAGACACTCAAAGCAACAGTTTAAGTTGCTCCAAGTGCCTGTTTTTCATTGGTTTCTCCCCGTTATTCGTTTCACGCCGGAACTTTTTTGAGGAACTGTCCTTTATATGAGGCTTCAGCCTCCGCTCCATACAAAAAGAAGCTCTCCGAAGAAAGCTTCTATATATTCCCACCTTATTTTGTGTAATCGTAAAAACCAACGCCTGTTTTCCTGCCAAGCTTGTTAGCTC
>CAVDMD010000187.1:0-3255 GCA_963609975.1 bacterium
TGAACACCTAACTTGGCGAAGTATGAGCCTTAGTAGGTGTCATGCAAGAGTTCTCCAGCTTTAGCTGGCTAAGAACTTACTGCTCCTATCGGTCAATCGCCGTATGCAGACATTATACCACAAATAAACTGGACTTGGCAAATTATATCAGTTAGAATGTATATATCAACTGATTTGGAGAATGTTATGAAAATAGTTATTTTAGATGCTTCCAACGCTAATCCCGGCGACCTGTCATGGGATATTATGAACCGGTACGGTGATGTCACAATATATGAGCACACACCCGATGATGTGTACGGCTGTATCAAATATGCTGATGCTGTGTTTACGGACAGTACACCTGTTTCGGGTGATTTAATCAGAGCCTGCCCCAATCTTAAATTCATAGGCAAACTTGCAACAGGCTATGACAATATAGATCTTGAGGCAGCATTATCATCCGGCGTTGCGGTATACAATACCCCCGGATATTCTACAGAAGCAGTGGCTCAGCATACAATAGCACTGCTGCTTGAGGCGACCTGCCGTATCAGAAAAAAAAGCGAACTTGCAAAACAGGGACTGTGGATTGCAGACGGTGTATTCTCATATGATGACGCGCCCTCAATGCTGCTTGCAGGCAGAAGCCTTGGGATCATAGGCTACGGCAATATAGGCAGGAAAGTAGGCGAAATAGCCGCTGCCCTTGGAATGAATATAAATATATACAGCCGTGACAGAAAGGCTGCTGTTACATCTGATGTAATTACCCTGCACTGCCCTGCCACAGCGGATAATTACCATATGATTAATGATAAGTTTATCTCACAGATGAAAGACGGCGCAATAATCGTAAATACCGCAAGAGGCTCTCTGATAGATGAAAAGGCTCTTGCAAATTCACTTGAATCAGGTAAAATATCATATGCGGCACTTGATGTTTTAGAGCAGGAGCCTCCGGGCAAAGACCACCCTCTGCTTGCTCTTGAAAACTGCTGTATCACGCCTCATGCCGCGTGGATACCGCCTGAAACAAGACAGAAGATTATAGATGCCGCAGCCAAAAACATATCAGACTACATAGACGGAAAGGATACAAACAGGATAATATGAAGCTAGTAATACTTGACGGATACAGCATAAACCCCGGCGATTTGTCGTGGGATATTCTGAAACAGTATGGCGATATTACCGTTCACAGCACAACAGCAGCCGGTACGGAAATAGAGACAATAGGCGATGCAGACGGTATATTTGTCAGCAAAAATCACATAACAGAGGAAGTTATGAAAGCCTGCCCCAATCTTAAATTCATAGGCGAGCTTGCAACAGGCTATGACAATATAGATATTGAAGCGGCAAAGAAGCTGGGTGTGCGCGTATACTACACCCCTGCATATTCCACAGAGGCAGTGGCACAGCACACAATAGCGCTGATCCTTGAAATTTCAAATCATGTTGCGGCAAACAGCGGGCTTGCAAAACAGGGTCACTGGTTTTCAAAGCCTGATTTTTCATACGAATGGGCTCCCGTATCACTGCTTGACGGCAAAAGCCTCGGAATCATAGGATACGGCAATATAGGTAAAAGAGTTGCAAAAATAGCAGAGGCGCTGGGTATGAAAATCAATATCTACAGCCGCAACAGGGAAGCTGCCGTAAAATCCGACATAGTTTCTCTGCACTGCCCTGCAACGTCCGAGAATTATCATATGATTAATGATGAATTTATCTCACAGATGAAAGACGGCGCAATATTAATAAATACCGCAAGAGGCTCTCTGATAGATGAGGCAGCACTCCTTGAGGCGCTTGACTCAGGCAAACTCTATGCCGCAGGTCTTGATGTGCTTGAAAAAGAGCCTCCCGAAAACAATCCTCTTGCAGACCACCCGAAATGCTTTGTAACACCTCATGTCGCATGGACTCCTAAGGAAACAAGACAGAGGGTTATAGATACGGCTGCCTTAAATCTTGACAGCTATCTGCACGATTCAGACACCAACAGGCTTGCCTGAATACAGACTGGCCGCTTCAAGTAAACTTGAAACGGTCAGCATTATATTTATGTTATTACAGGTGTTTTTCTTCCATAAGATAATGTATAACCTGCGCATTTTACAAATTTCTTGTCTGTCAGCGTATTCAGAAGTCTGATAGTCTTAGCCCTGCTGAAACCTGAGGCTTTGGAAATTTCACTGCCTGACATCTGATAAGCGCCTTTAAGCGTGCTGATAATTTTTGCTTCGTCTTCTGTAACATCATATGTGGTTTTTAGTACAGGCAGAATTACACTTATAACATTTTCTGTAATATTAAGCTCCGGCTTGACGGCGGCATCCCGGTACAGTTCCGGAATACGTCTTATTCCTGTTCCGAACATTTCTATATAGTGCATTCTAAAAAATACATTCCACAGTATGGGATTTCTAAAATATGAAATACCACCTCTCAGATATTCTTCTCCGGTAATTACCTTAGGAAGTCCTCCCGGTGAATTTATTTCAATTCTGTCCTTAAACATAGCAATTCATATATGCGAATTAATGTCCCATTCACGATGTATTAATGCATTGGCCACGGCTTCACGGCAAGCAGCTTCCGGAATAAGCTCTGCAGTTTTTCTTTCTGTTCCTGATATTTCTTCATACTGATAATATCGCTCAAAGCATGAAACCGCCTTATCATACTGCTCCGGTACAGAAACCCTGCTGACTGTTTCTCTATCCATTATCTCGCTGATTGAATTGCCGAAACGGGTAATATCTTTCCCGTAAAAACTGTTTGCATCAGCAAATATAGCGGCAGCATTATTGTATTCCCCATCTTCCGTAAAGAATCCTAATGTGCGCAGAACATCTTTGGAAAGCTCTTTTATTCTCTACGGTGTATATCTGCCTCTGCTTATCTCAAGAGATACGGTATTATCATCATTCACACTCAGGTTAAAGTCCGGTTTGGGTGATATGCTGTCATTAATCCTGCTTTCTATATCTCTTTTTTCTTTCAGCACAACACTTCTTATGTAATATATTTTAAATAATCATATTATAAGCGAGACGCAAATGCACCGTATTTTTTTACGTCTTATTTGCGTCTCAGTTTTTATCTCGTTTGCAATTTTGCATTGCATCAAGCTTGATGCAGCAGCTTTGATAATTCCGGAAAGTCCGGCATAATCTGTCCCTGCAATCAATTTCAGGTGTATACATCTGCATATTATGTATATTTATTTCCGGTTCAAGAGTTTCTCCTGCTGTTTTTTCTTCTGAA
>CAVDMD010000188.1:0-3246 GCA_963609975.1 bacterium
TGGTAGCGGTGGAGCCAGACTTGTCATCTGTTACTACAGTCGTCTTGGTTTCCTCTGTCTTGGTATCGCTGCTCCAGTTTTCAGAACCTTCTTCCCTGGTGTAATCATCGGTGTAGTGGAACACTATTACATCTCCGTTTTTCAGTGTCTGCTCTGCTACCCCAAGCGATGGATGACTGCCGTTTAATGTATACATCCAGCCGGAGTTAGCACCATTGTCAAATTCTCCAAGACCGTTAACTTCACTGATGTAGTTACCGTCTGCATTTTTAAATCCCATACCGTTCATTGCAAGAACTTTTTCAACAATATCCAGAACTGTAGCATCTTTAGCTGCCTCAACAGATGTCTGCGCTATCCAGGTTGTCAGATTTCCGGCCCTTAATGTATGTACCTGTCCGTTATCACCGTGTTCTGAGTCTCCCATAAGTGTAAACTTAACAGATATATTGTCTGCAGGTATTACAGTCCTTTCGGAAACAGTAATTGTCTGAGCTACCGTTTTATTCTCATAATTTATTACAACTTCGGCATCACCTTTTTTAAGCGCTTCTTTGGAATATGTATAATCGGTAATCTCAACAGTCTTGCCGCTGTTATACTCAGCTTTTACAACCATTCCTGACGGATTAAAGTATTCACCCTCTACATACTCTGTTTTGGCTGGCGGAGTGTCTATGCTTATCTGTTCAAGAACCAGCTCCTGAACAGAAATTGCTATTTCCGCAGTCTTGCCTCCAAAACCTACAGTTACCTTGTCTGTGCCTTTGCCAAGCGGTGTTTTGTCGTATTCAAAACCGCCTGCAACAGTTCTCTTGCTGCCGTCTTCATACGTAACTTCAATTTCCATTCCGGAAGCGTCAAATACATCACCCTCATAGTATGAAGTCTTTTCAGGCTGTTTTGTTACTTCAATGCTCTTGACGTTAGCAACAGCGGCATCTTTTTTAATTTCCACAGTAATATCAGGCAGTTTGCCCATATATCCCACTTTAATCGAAGCGTTAAGGTTAGGAGCTTTTCCGTCTGTAAGAGTTATTCCTCTGTGATTTCCGTACGGATCGCCATAGCCTGCAGCTATAAGGTAGCCGTCTGACATCGTTAACTGCGCCTTGTCATATGAAGCCGGAACGGTAAGTTTATCTCCCTGCGTTGCTCCAAATAACCAGCCTTTTTGCTCCCATTTTACCTGGTTTGAAACTGTCTGAGCTTTTTCTGTTGATGCGAAATTGTACTGATTTGAGGTGCCGCCAAATGTGATGCCTTCATCATATCCTTCCACATTGCCATACAGTATTCCCGCCGACATATTATATACACCTGCCAGCTTGTTTGCCGGGTGATAAACAGTGCTGAATTTTACAGAAAAGGCATCTCCCGCTGTAAGAGCTTTTCCCGGTGAAGTGACATTGTTTACTGTAGCAGTCACACCTTTGGCTGTTATTACCTGGTATTCACTTCCTTTTTCATTGGAAAGCTTCACTATGTTTCTTCCCTCTGTAAGCTTAACAGTATAGCTGCCGTCTTTGTTCTTTGAAACAGTCTTGAATCCGTTAAATGAAAGTCTGTCTGAAACTACAGGGTTTGCAATCTCAACAGTTTCTGCTCCCTCCGGAGTAAATGTGTATTCTCCACAGGCATTCTCTATCTGCTCTGTATTTCCCTCCGCATCTGTCATAGCTGTAAGGAAGTATATAACATCATGCTCGGCATCCAGATTGTCGCCTGCAAGTTTGCCTGCAGAGGTATCTGCAGCGTTTTTACCCTCATTAATCTTCATCCCTGAGGTAATGCCTGAATCGACTCCGCCTACAGTTACTGCAAACACACCTGTATTTTCAGGCCATATTGCTCCGAAGAACGGCCCTCCTGTTGCAGAGGCCGCATTTATTGAATCATATGTAACAAGTACAATTGCAGTTCCGTCTTTTTTGGCTGTAAGAAGTCCGTTTTCATCAATTTCCACAACATCTGATGAGCCGCCGTTTTCATCAATAACCGTATAGCTGTAGTCCGGCTCTATGAAATAGTTGTTCACTATAGTATCTATTGCTTCCCAGTTTCTGAGGTTTACAATCTGGTATGTTTCACCTTTGTTTATTTTAAGATGACCTTTTTCATTTATGTTCAGATATATATCTGCAACATTGTATCCATTATTTGAAGTCAGATTTCTGTCTACAGTTTTGCTTGTTTTGTCTTCCGGCCTAAGCATATCATCTGTGACTGCTATTTGAGCTGCGTCAGCGTTTGCCTTAGGTGATGTGAATATATCTGCATAAGTAACATATCCGTCACCCCATACTCTGTAATTGTATTTCTTGTTTGCAGTCAGGTTATATGATACTGTCCTTGTACCATCCCCGTTATCCTTTTCAAAGCTGCTTTTAAACTTTGAAAAGGCAACATAATGTTTGTTATTAGGTTTTTCAGCCACATAGAGCTGCGCATCTTCCGGAACGGTTATATTTACATTGTATTCTTTAACAGTAACCTTGCAGTATGGTGCTATAATAGGGCAATCAGCTGTTTTTTTAACACTTCCGTCATATGGAGCTGCTGTCCAGTCAGAAACTTCATCCTTAACAGTTCCGTTTGCAGACACATAGTAAGTTCCGGGCTCAGTAAACGATAGCTTAACCTTTCCGTCTTTATCTGTAGTTTTGCCCTCAATAGCCTGAAATCCTGCCTCTGATACTTGCCCTGCTGAAACATTGGAAATGGAAATATCCTGTTTATCTGCGTCTGTATAGGCCATTCCAAGGTGCCCCTTTAGCTGAAGCTCAAATTCTTCCCCCTGAAACACTTCTATTTCACGGTCATTAAAATATGTATACCAGTCGGCATAATTGATATCATCACTGTTTACAGATGCAACAACATAATCGCCATCTGAAACTGTATCTGCAGCTACGCCTGTATTAATTCCTGCGTTATTGACAAAAAACAGAGTATTGTATGTTTCTTTGCCCCACAGTTTAGTAACGCTTGTCCCGTGGTCGCTCTCTAAAGTAGCATATCCGCCTTCACAGTATTTTTCGTGTATGGCTCTCATTACTTCATCAACTGTAACTTTTCCATCGCTGTCTTCATCATTCACACTTACAGGCACCCCTGCCATCAAAGTATTATCTGCTCCTTTGGCAATTACACCTTCACAGCTTATAGTTACATAAGCATTTATACTATCATTCTCTCCACCAAACACCGCCCCCACCGGCATCATACTTAGCACTACTGCAAATG
>CAVDMD010000189.1:0-3204 GCA_963609975.1 bacterium
ATAAATAACTGGTAAAATAGCATTAATAATTTATGGAGGTATGGCATATGCCCAAAAAGGCTTTGTATGCTGGCTCCTTTGATCCTGTCACTATGGGGCATCTTGACATAATCAGAAGAGCGGCTAAACTATGTGATGAACTTGTAGTGGGAGTAATCAGAAACCCTCAGAAATCCTCAATGTTTACAGAGGAAGAGAGGATTGATATGATTAAATTATCGACTTCAGAGCTGCCTAATGTCAGAGTGGATGCTTTTTCGGGGCTTCTGGCTGATTATGTCAATTCCAATGATTTTGACATTGTTATCAGAGGACTCAGAGGTACTGCGGATTTTGACAGTGAAATCCAGATGGCTCAGCTTCATTCCGTGCTGTATGATAAGGCTGAGACCGTATTTCTTATGACTTCACCGGAGCACTCTTTTATCAGCTCCAGCATGGCAAAAGAGGTATATTCGTTGGGTGGCAGCGTGGACAGGCTTGTTTCGGGTGAAGTTTTAGAGCTTATGAACAGAAAGTTCGGCAAACGAGAGGAGAAATAATATGAAAGTTTTAGAGTTGCTTGAAGAGATTGAAGAAATAGTTGATACTGCTTCGGGGTTTCCTCTTACAGGGAAGATTATGATAGATGCTGATGAGCTGCTTGAAATAGTCAAAGAGATAAGGACCGAGCTTCCTGAAGAAATCCAGCAGGCGCAGTGGATCAAAGGCGAGCAGAGAAGAATACTTGCAGAAGCCAAGGATGAATACGAGTCGGTTATACGCGATGCCAGAAGACAGGCAGAGGCTCTTATAGACAACAACGATATTACTATTAAAGCCAAAATCAAAGCAGAGGAAATTCTGACTCTTGCAGACGAGAAGGCTAAACAGCTCAAAATAGGAACATATGAATATATGGACAGTATTCTGTTTAATTTTCAGGAAAAAATGGAGGAGCTGAACGGCACATATTTTGCAGATATGTTCAACAGTCTCCAGAATACCTTCGGCAGCATCAACGAGACACTGCAGTCTAACAGAGATGAGATTAAGCAGATGGCTTTTGAGATTCACGACGAAGTTGAGCCTGACAAAGAAGAATATTAGAATCATATACCCATACTCAATGAATATCATATAGTATGGGTATTGTATTTTTTGCAAAGGAGCATACAAAGGGGATTTTGTGTGTGCTTGCGCTGGCAGGCTGCGTGGTGATGGTGATATGCCCTGCGCAGTCCATACTTTCCGCACAAAAGGGTATTATACTGTGGGCAAACAGTATTGTACCGGCTATGCTCCCCTTTTTTATATGTATTAATTTTATCGGCGGCATAGGGGTTCTGAGAGTGTTCCCGCCCGGAATATTTGCTTTTGCAATGAGCGTTATGTCCGGCTATCCCATGGGACCTAAGATAATCGGCGACATGGTAAGATGCAGCGCAGTGACACATACAAAAGCTTTATGGCTTCTAAGTTTCTGCACTCTGTCGGGACCTGCGTTTATGACCGCCACTGTCGGCATTTCCATGCTGGGGGATATGAAATGGGGAGCTGTAATTGCAGCCTCACATTATATTGCAGCGATAGCAAACTGTATCATATTCTACATCATTCTGAGACCGTCAGATGAGATGCGGAGCCCTGAATATGAACAGATAAAAAAAGGAAGCCTTGATATTTTTACGGATTCCATACTGCAGGCATTCAAGTCTGTCGGAATTATACTTGCATACATAATTATTTTTACATTTATCACCGATTTTATGGAATACGCAGGGATTTTCAGCCATATACACCCGCCCGAATTAAAATCCTTGTTAAAAGGTGTTTTTGAGATGACAGTAGGCTGTAATGCTGCAGCCTCATATGCAGTAAGCATTAAAACAAAGGTAACGCTTTGCGCATTTTTCATCTCATTTGGGGGACTTTCTATAATAGGGCAGTCGATGAGTATGCTGGCAGGTACTGATATACATCTGCGGCATCTGTTTGTCATAAAGCTTATGCATGGGATTTTTGCTGCGGCAGCAGCATATTTGCTGTGCAGCGTTGTATGAAATGTGATATTATATAGCCATGAAGATTTTAGGAATAATATGCGAATACAATCCGTTTCACAACGGACACAAATATCATATAGACAAATCAAAGGAACTGACAGGCGCAGATGCTGTCATAGCTGTAATGAGCGGCAGCTTTGTTCAGAGGGGCGAGCCTGCTTTTGCCGACAAATGGCTCAGAGCGCAGACAGCGGTAATGAGCGGAGCAGATCTTGTGATTGAAAACCCGTTTGTTTATGCCTGCAACAGCGCGCAGATTTTTGCAGGCGGTGCAGTTAACATATTAGACAGGCTTGGCTGCGTTGAATTTCTTTCGTTTGGAAGCGAAGCCGGCAGTACAGATGCTCTTATGAAATTTGCATCAGAGACCGATGAATTTAAGGACAGGCTTCACAGAGCACTGGAGCAGGGAATGACATATCCCAAGGCTGTTTCATTTGCATACGGTGATGA
The DNA here is from genome assembly GCA_963609975.1 of bacterium. GTDB lineage: Bacteria > Bacillota > Clostridia > Peptostreptococcales > Anaerovoracaceae > UMGS973. The sequence goes on from CAVDMD010000189.1 coordinate 2,499, forward strand.
TGACGGTATTATGACAGGGCCAAACAACATACTCGGTATAGAATATATCAAGGCGTTAAACAGAATCGGATCCGGTATAGAGCCGGTCACGGTCAGGAGAAGCGACAGAGGCTATCACTCGGAGGAAACAGAGGGCGTATTTGCAAGCGCCTCAAAGATAAGGAGCATGGCGGCAAAAGGTGAGGACTTCTCGGAATTTGTTCCGTATGCATACAGGGGCTATATAGGCGGACTTGATTATTTCAGCATTATGAGCCATATCATATCCTTATCGGCAGAGGAGCTTGACAGGCTGCCGTCGGCAGGTGAGGGGCTTGGCAACAGGATTAAAAGCCAGATAAGAAAATCAGGTTCAGTCAGTTCACTTGTTGACAATATACGCGGCAGCAGGTATACAAGATCAAGAATATCGAGAGTGCTGTGCCAGATGCTTGCAGGCTGCAGCAGTATGCCTGAAAACAGATACTATGCCAGAGTACTTGGCTTTAACAGCAGAGGCGCAGAAGTGCTTAAACACATCAAAAAAACAGAGTGCGCGTCAATACCTGTGATAACCAATATCAACAGAGAAGACACATCAGAGATAGACAGCGTACTCAGATATGACATAGCCTCTGCAGATATATACAACCTGCTTACAGGCAGAGATATGTACGAGTACTCCGACTACGTCAAAAAACCGTTTATTATGACCTAACCCCATTTG
>CAVDMD010000190.1:0-3131 GCA_963609975.1 bacterium
TGTTTACTTTAGCTTTTTCAGCTTCCATATATTTAACCTCCAATTATTGTTTCATATTCCTAAAACCGCTCTACAAACCACTTTGTAGCTATATATTACTCCCGCAATGATAACCTGTCAATACTTTTTTTGTTATATTTTAGGCTATACATTTTTATATTCCCAAAACAATGTAAAAATTACATCAAAATCGCACCTTTTTTACGTTATTTTCAACCTCCCACCTTACTTCCATATACCCTGCACCCATTGCAATCACTGCATTATAGGGGTTTGTCCCGGATATGCAAATCACCTTTATCAGGGAATTTATATATCTCTCGATTTTTTATAACAAAAACAGCCGATTCACACTTAAACCGACTGTTTCCATTTCAATATTGTTACAGCTAATCTTTTTTACTATGATAGCTTTTGAAACAAATTCACCTTGTTAAGGTTAATTGCTTACCTGCAGCGCCTACTCATTCATATACGGGAACCTTTCTTTTTTGCCTTCCCTGCTCACGGCGGTTTCCTCATATATCTCCTTGACATCACTGCGCAGCTGAAGCATTTCATTTACTGCGCCGGCTTCCTCTTTGGAGCTCAGAGATATGCCTGCATCTCCTGCCATATACTTTTGCTTGTATCTGCGCTGCAGCGGATGCATGTCATCCCAGTTTTTGAGTATGGTGATAAGAAGGCTTTCCTGCCGGTCAGTGCCGTCCAGCGGCGCGTAACCCATCATCTGCAGATAACAGTCTATCTCATGTACTGTCATTCCAAGGGCAAGACAAAGCGATATATGGGCTTTTTTGTTTTTGGGTACATGCTTGATGGCTGATGTCCTGCAGCCCCTGGTTCTGTCGTACGAGTTGATGCTTTCACTATAGCCTGACAGGTAATTTATCATGGAATCATCGAGCCAGCCTCTCAGCATATTCAGTGTCCACTTGCGGCCTGCAGGTGCATTTTTATTTTTGGTTTCCAGAATGCTTGTGACATACCTGTTGAGCATTCTGCGCGGTCTGGCATATGCTGTCTTGAACGAATCCATATTCTCCGAGACAAATCTTTTCAGTGCAAAGTATTCATCATCATACTCTATATACCTGAAATCATCCTCAAGGTCTGCGGTCACAATATTTTCGTTTATGCCCTGCTCCCAGATTTCATTGTACAGCTCCTCGATATGAGCTCTTGCCTCTTCAAACTCCATATAGTAGTTCCTGCCGGAGACCTGATCCCTGCAGCCGGCATTTATGAGATAGAGCCATATCATATCTTCCAAAATGTCTTTGATATAAAGGGCTCTTTTGGAACCGTAATATGTAATCCACCTGTTTATATCCTCGGCAGGCAGTCCGTAGGCCATACCGATAGCTATATATGTTTTTCTGTTTTTGGGAAGCTTCCTGTAAAACCCGGGATATTCTGAAACTTCTGCACCTATATATTCGCATACCCGGCTGAATCCTGTTCCTGTCAGCTCGGACTGTTTTTTGAGCTCCTGCCGCCATTTTCTGACTCTGTGGTTTGAAAACATCTCATGCCACGCATTTCTGATATCTCCCGCTTTTGTTTTTAAACTGTCCACTGCAAAACTGTTTGCTGCAGCTGCCTGCGCTTCATTAACCATATCATTTCATCCTTTTATCTCTCTGTTTTATGTATAAGCCTGCCAATCCGCGCACCGGCAATCCTGACAGCGCAATACCCCCCCGATTGTCAGGATCAGCCTGACTGCTGCTGCTGTCTTATGTGATATGGCGCGTGTCCGGGGCAGATTTTCATATTCCGGCTTCCTGCTGCCGATATCAGCTGCGGCATACATGAGCATCTCCAGTTCCTTTCGCATTTCCGATGCAGACCTGTATCTGTTTTCCGGTCTGTATGCGCATGCTTTCAGGACAATCCGTTTAAGTTCGCCGCTGCCGTTTTGAGGCTCCGGAATACACTTGCCCGTAAGCCTTCTGTGAAGTGCCTCTTCTCTGTCAACAGGCATAACAGCCTTTGGATATTCGGGCATGAACGGAAGCCTGTTCTGATTTAACAGCTTGTACATAACAAGCCCCAGCGAGTAAATGTCCACTGATGCATCGTAAGCTTCTCCTCTGTATATTTCTGGCGCTATATACATGTCCGTCCCTTTGCGCGACAGAGCCTTTTTTGTTTTTTCTATGGTTCTTGCAATGCCAAAATCCCCTATTTTGTAATCGCCGTTTGCCGATACAAATATATTCTCAGGTTTTAAGTCTCTGTGTATGATGCTGTGCCTTGCACAAAGCTCAAGAGCTCTGCACAGCTCCGCTCCAAGCCTGATTACCTCCTTCTCTGACATCTGCGACACGGAGGTGATTTCCACAAGCGGCGTCAGAAGCTCCATTCGTATCAGTATGTCACGCCCTATACCGTCTTCATGCTCTATAATCATATGGTCCTCATAGCTGACTATATGGCTGTTTCCCTTGAGCTTTGACATTAAGACAAACTCTCTGATTATCTCCTCGGCTGCAGCCTTGTAGTACGCTGCAATATCTTCCTTTGTCATGCCGTCTGACATGGCGTTTTTAATTTCACTCCGGCTGCCCGGTACGGTTATCGCTTTAAGTGCGGATCTGTATGTCTGCCCCCACTCCTGCCTTTCGATGACAAAAACACTGCCGCCGGCACCTTCACCAAGCTGCTTCGTAATATGCCACGCTCCAAACAGCGGTTCATATCTGCTGTAATAATTAGCATCCATCCGATAATTCCTTCTGTTATTCTGTGCTCCATAATTTTGGGAATGTAAAAATAATCCAAATCGCCCGCTGCATTTGTGTACCTGCATATACCGCGATGTATGAAATATACTGTTTCAAAAAAAACGGCACATTCTTTCTATATCTATTATACATATCTTTTGGCGCTTATTTTCTTATTGTAACTTTTGGCAGGGTTATTGTAACAATTGGTATCTTGATTATATAAAAAAAGTGGAAATATACGGAAATATCTACAATCAATATCCCCTATATTACAGAAAAAGAGATGCCATCCGGCCGGATGGCATCTCCAAAAATTATTCTAACACCTTGTTAAGGTCTATTTCCTCCAAGTCCTTACACTGTATTTGCACTGTTTGAGAGCTGTCTTTGCTACAAGAG
>CAVDMD010000191.1:0-3009 GCA_963609975.1 bacterium
GCTATATGGACAAAGCTATGGAAAACGGACAGAGTGATGTAATGGCAATCCAAAGCCTTGTAAACGATATGTCTGCAACATATCCGACACTTCTTGCAGCAGAAGCACAGTCAGGATGGAATGACAATGTATACGTATACTACTGGGAATATGCTCCTGACAAGGATGAGGTTGTTGAATACATGGGAGACGAAGCAGAGGTTTCACCTTGGAACAGAGCTCTTCATACCATGGATGTAAACTTTGAGTTTGGAAATATTGAAGACGGTTATATAAACCAGACAGGCGATCCTGCCAAAGTGCCTATGGAGCTTGTGACCAAGATGCAGTCAGCTGTATATAATTTTGCAAAGACAGGCAATCCTAACAACGAAAACATCCCTGAGTGGGAAGCATTTAACACTGATACAGAAGCGACTATGGTTATAGGTCTTAATGAGACATGGCATTGCGAAAACGATTATAGAGGAGACATAATGAACATTCTCAAACAATTAAGACCTTATGGTGAAAAATAGATAAACAGATAACACTTAGGAGGCAAAAAATGAAAAAAAGACTTACTCTTATACTAAGCCTTATAATAATTACCGCTATGATAGGGCTTACACTGACAGGCTGCGGCAAAGACGGAGGTACCTCCGATGCGATTACAGACCGTTTTGATTACGATCCTGCAGCAACTGTACCTACTGATACTTCTCAGATTGCGGTACTCAAAGGCTCATGGTACGATATGGGCTATCAGCTGGGTCAGCAGTACAAAGAAGAAGTGATTGCGGCAACAGCATACAATGTTGCAGGTCAGGTTGAAAGCTGGGGAAGCTATGAGGAGGCAGTAAAAGCCTATGATCCGTATCTTGAACTGGCAGAAAAATGGTTTAACCACGAAAAAGACGGCGGACTTGTTGATATGATACAGGGAACCGCAGATGCGACAGGCATGGATTTTAACGATGCAATGATGATGTTCATTTCCGCAGACTCAAGCATTATGCCCGGTGAAAGCGGAGAGCAGCAGGTGGAAGCAGAGGACGAAAGAGACTGCTCTGCAGTGCTTACATGGGGAAATGCCACAGACACTGATGAGGACGGCGTAATAGGCGCTATGAAGGCAGATATAGGCTTTGGAGATCTCAACTTCATGCCTGCAATGGTAATGTTCCCTGACAACGGATACGCATTCATATCAACACATGGAGTATTCGGCTCCGCATCAAACGAAAAAGGACTGCAGATACAGTCGCCGGGAGGCAGTGTTGTAAACGAGGATGAGGTATACCGTATAGGAATATATCCTACAATGTATCTTGCCGCATATTGCTCAACAACACAGGAAGCCATAGATGTTCTGGGCGATCCGTCAACAACTCCTCAGGAGGAATGGTGGCCGTTTACAACAGACTTCAATGTGTGCATAGGAGATGCCACAGGTGATGCGTGTGACTTTGAGCTGACAGGAACAGAGAGAAACATCAGAAGAAGCGGCGATGATAAATTCGTGGGAATAACAGAAGCAGGAGAAGCAAAGGTTGCCGATGAGACAGGAGATTACCTTGCAGCCGCAAACTGGTTTATGGGTGAAAATATGCAGTTTACTTCGAGACTCAACCCTTCACTTGGCCTTGACGAGCTGTGGCCTGACGGTCTTGTAAGATACTGGACTCTTGAAAAATATCTGCAGGAGGGCATGAAAAACGGCGGCAACAATGTCGAAACTATCAGAGAGGCAATGAGCAGCTATATGTACTATATCAAGGAAGGCTGGGATTTTGACAGCTATCCTGACTATGATTATTACGGCACATTTGTTCCAAGCGACATCTATGAGGGATTTGAAGACGGCACAGTTAAAAGATCCGAATACTACGGAGACTCCTATGACAAAGATGCATGGGGAGAAGCTATGAGCCTTTCGGATTCAAGAAATGCAAAAGAGTGGTCTACAGGCTGGCACAACAACCTCAAAGACGGCTGGACATGGAACCTCGACACAGGCTACTGGTCACCTGAGCCTTACACACCTGATGACAAAACCGGCCTTATAAATATCTTTGACAGTAACACCAAAACAATGTATCTGCTCAAAGGCAGTGCCAACAGAGCCATTTCAAACATACCTGATTCGACAGGAACCTTTGCCACACTGCAGTTTGCAGATGAAGAAAGCTCCGAAAGATATGGAAACGATGCAGCAAGAGCAATGCTTCAGAATATGTACAGTGAGCTTGAAGAACAGCTGTGGTTTGCGGCAAGAGACCTGACCAAGGGTAATGTTAAAGAAACCTCAAAGAGATATGAGTATCTCAATCAGGCAAAAGAACTGATATATTCGGCACAGAACCTGACGAGCATGGGATATCTGTCAGATGATGCAAACGAAAAAACATCATACTACGCACAGGCAATGAGCGCATTTGTAAAAGGTCAGTGCTACGCTAAAATGGCGCAGGATGATCCGGCAACTCTGATAAAAGACTACGGCAGATCTGAGCCTACAGTAAAATAGGGAGGATAAAGCAGTATGAAAAAGAAACTGTTAAGATTTCTGGCGGTTGCAACGAGCCTTGCAGTTGTACTGTCATTGGGCTCCTGCGGAAGCTCAGACAGCAGCGTTCCATCTGAAGAAGAACTTATGGCTCAGCTTGAATATGATATGGAGGTTTCCCCTGATCCCGTAAGAAACGTTGTCATATTAAAAGGCAGCTGGGAGGACATGGGCAGGCAGTATGCACAGCAGATGCCCGATGTGGTAAAAAGATGCGTGTCATCGGGACTTAGCGGTCTGCTGAGCGAACATACATATGAAGAAGGACTCAAAGCGCTTGATGAACAGCTTGCATATTACGAGGAGCACGCACCTGAGGTTACAGAGCTGTTCAGAGGCCTTGCTGACGGAGCGGGAATAGATTTTGAAACAGTGGCATTAGGTATGGCAAGCTTCAACGGCAGCGGCTTTTGCAGCACCATGGCGGCATGGGGCAAAGCTACCGAGGACGGCAGACTCCT
>CAVDMD010000192.1:0-2914 GCA_963609975.1 bacterium
TCGCATACGCTTTGTAAAGTTCAGATAGTATTCTGCTGTCCAAGGGTTATTCCTTCATAAATAATTATTGTCTTGTAGCATTAATTAATATATAATTCCTTATAGAGCTTTTTTAAATTATTCAATCAGGTGTCCAGCCTTAGTAATTTATTCAAGCTCTTTTTATTACCTCATATGCATCACACTCCTTCTAAATTATTTCTCCTGTTCCAACACCCTCTTTTTTACAATTTAGTCAGCTTCCAAGAATGACCTACCTTTATTTTCTTGTTAGTCTTATCTATAGCCAAGTATTTTACTGTTGTATTTAGTTTGTATTCATCTCCTTTTTTATCAGCCGTCTTTACAGTATATATACAATACATATTAACATCTGATGCCCCCGGTGTTCTTGCAATCCTATCAGTTGTAACAGGAGTACCTTTTGTAATGTTCAGGTCTAGTTTTCCAACTGTTCCTGCTATTCCATAGTTTTCATCTATACCGTTTGCAGATAAGATATAATGGTTTTCCAAACTCAACTCTGCTGAGTCTAATGTTGTATTTACAGTAGCTTTCGCTGTGAAATACCGTTTACCATACTCTTTCCACAGTTCCGAACCCCCAGATGTAGCTAACGGACTAATAAGAGAATTATTATTCTCACTCACATCACTTAATTCAACAGTCAAATTACAGCCATCTCCCAAATCATATACCTCTTTTGAATACATTATCCCACCTGTTGTTATTTCTATAATTGCTGTATCTTTATCGTTAAGAACATCTATAGCTTCATCCAGCTTTTCATTAATAAACTGCGCTGCTGTTCTATCATCAGTATTCGCTTTTAGATATTCTTTTTCACTTGCAGACAAATTACCATCTTTCATGCTCTCTGCAATCTGCCTTTTTAATTCATCGACATTATCAATTCTCTCATTTGCTGCGAAGGCAAATGTGCTGTTTAAAGATAAAACAAGCATAACTGACATAGCTATTACCAATAACTTTTTCATAATCTTTCCTCCTTAAATATTTCCTTGTACATTCAGCATAATATCTACTGTAAACCTATCTTTATCAAGTTGTTTCCATTCAATATTCCCGCCGTTTCTCTCTATCACCTCAAGAATATTCTTGACACCGAAACCGTGATTTTTCCTGTCAGGTTTATCTGTTACAGGCAGACCGTTTTTAAATTCAACCTCTCCCTTAACCGAGTTTGACACTTTAATAAACACATCATCATCATTGTTGCGTATCTGTGTCCTGATTATACTGCTGTCTTTTTCACACTGCACAGCAGCTTCGTAGGCATTGGACATCAGGTTTGAAAATAGCACGCATAAATCTGTTTCTGCCATACCGAAGTTTTCAGGCAGCTTGCCTGAAATTTCAAATTCAATATCTGCTTCATCGCACAATTCTTTGTACTGATTAAACACTGCATCGGTTATTATATTCCCTGAGTTAACAAGATTGAATTTCTCTCTAAAATATCCCATAGATTTAATATATTCCTGAAGCTTATCATATTCTTTATTTGCAAGCAGGCTTGAAATGGCTGTCATATGAGCGTTATAGTCGTGTCTGAACCTGCGAAGCTCTCTTTCCTTGTTCATAGCCATTTTATACTGCTCTGTCTGTTCCCCTATGCACTTATCTTTTAACACCATAAGCCGCTTCATTTCTTTTTTCTGATAAACAAGTACCACCAGCACCATAAACAGCGCAACTGCAAGCATGCCTAAAACAGATCCTTTTGTAATATTAATACCATTAATTACAGCAGCTTCTTCATTAGATACTCTGCCAATGTACATAGCTCCTTGCCTTGTTATATATATAATAATTACCACTGGTATAAACAAAAGGCAGTTAATATTATTTATTTTAGAGTACAGGTTTATGTTTCCTGACTTGATATAACACCTTAAAAAAAGCAAACCAACAATACATATAATTCCTGAAATTATATAACTGTTTATATTAGTTAAATTTCCCTTTGTTATAAGCATTTCTGCCCCAAAGATAATTAATGCTATTTCTCCTAACAAACATATTGTGCAGAAACTTATTCCAAATATAACACCTTTTCTGCCTTTAAATATGAAAAGTGGTATCAGTGATGGCAATATCAATAGCAATCGCTCCAACCATATATTCAAAGCGAGGAAATCAGAACACGCTTCTACAACTCCCCCTACAGCAGCTATTACGATGCCTATTGCTACAAATACTCCTTTTTCAAGCTCTTTGTATCCCAGCACTTCTCGGAAAAGCAGTACCAAAATCAGTATTCCGAATATGTATTGAGCCATTTTATCACCCCTCTAAATATATTTTGAAGATTTGGCACGATAAGCCCTGAAAAACTTAATACAGTCGGCCTTTTTTCTTCTGCTTATTCTAACCTTTACATCTATATCCTTAATTATCGCATTATCACCCTCAATGCTTTTCACATATTTGCAGTTTATAATGCAGGCATTATTTATCCGCATAAATCCACAATGCCTGAGTTCCTCATCCCATGCTTTAAGACTTTTCCTTATATTTCGTGTTTTGTCCCCAGTTATAAGTTCGATTTCCGTATAGCTGTTATCAGCATTTATCATAAGTATGTCATTACTATTCAATTCAGTTTCATTATCTATATGTATCATTGTTTCCAAAGATAAAATGTCCAAAGCAGCATCCATATAGTCATAAAACTCATATTTCCTTACAGGCTTTTGCATGTATCCTATGACATTTTTTCCGAATGCTTCTTTCATAAATTCAAAATATGCTGTTGCAAATATAATCAGCGGTTTATCACCTTTTGTAAGCTCATTCTTAATCTCTATGCCGTTTTTTTCAGGCATCTCTATATCCAGTATGAGAATATCCGGGTCTTCTGCTGCAATTCTTCCGGGATTTGTGGTACACA
>CAVDMD010000193.1:0-2902 GCA_963609975.1 bacterium
CTACAGGGAAGCGTGGGAACTTCAGCTTAAATGTCGAGGAAAGAGCTATCAGAAATATGCATATAAAGATAGCTTTGGAGCGAAAAATGAGCATATTTCAGGGCTTAAAGTAAGATTAACGGTATAATCGCCTATGATTTAGGAGGTGTTTTCGTATGATTGATTTTAAAGAACTATGGGGCATTGCAGACTGGTCTGTACTTATTCTTTATTTTGTAGGTGTAATGACTGTAGGTTTTGTTATGCATAGAAAAGCCAGCAAAGATTTCAAGAGCTTTTTCGTTGCATCAAGACGATTAACGATACCGGTTCTTATAGGTGTTGCGGGTGCAGCATGGTATGATTCATGGACAATTGTAGGACTGAGTGAACTGGGCGCAAGCCTTGGTATTTCAATAGTTCTGTTTTATGTAATTCCGGCAGGGATTATGAGACTTCCACTGGCATTATGGATTGGCCCTATGACAAGGGATAAGGTCCCTGATTATGTAGTTACACTGCCGGATCTTATCCGTTATTTCTATAATAAACCGGCTGGACTGATTTCAACTATCTTGCCTATAGCTTCAATTTTATATTGCTGTGCGCTTCTGTTTGCTGCAGGAGATGTACTGCATCTGGTAGCAGGGGTTCCTCTGTGGGCAGCAATGGTAGTATCGGGTATCGCAATAATTCTTTATACAGCTATGGCAGGAATGTGGGGGCTTGCAGTTACTGACCTGATTCAGTTTGCCGTAATGACTGTATCGGCAGGTGCAATTGTACTTGGTGTATATCTGCACTTTAACGGCGCAGAAGGGTTTTATCAGGCAATAATAGACAGTGATCCTGAAAAGCTTACTCTGCTTGGACATCAGACATTTGGATCAGCGTTCGGATATATTATCGGCGCCGCAGCAATGTATGTAAATGCACAGAGTTACCAGAGATTTGGCGCAGCTAAAGAAGGCGGAGATATAAAGGTTGCATATACTCTGATGCTTGTTATGGGTGTGACTTTCAGTTCCGCTATGGTTATAACAGGCATGGCATCTTCTGTAATACATCCTGAAATAGAAAACTTCTCAACAGGATTCTGGGCTACTGTATTTGAGATACTGCCTCCGGGGGCAAGAGGTCTGTTTGTTGCAGCTCTCATTGCAGCAGTTATGTCAACGGTAAGTGCAGAGATGCTTATTTCAGGCGGAATAATTGTAAAGGATATTTACAAGGGATTGTTTAAACCTGATTTGAGTGACCAAGGAGTACTGAAAGGCTCGAGAATTATGATTGTCGTGCTCGGCGCATTTATAATAATGGGAACATATCTGTGGAGAGACGGCATTGGCAACGCATGGGCAATAATCGGAGGATTCCAGGTAGCTGTAATGCTGATACCTCTTATGGGTGGTTTCTTCTATAAGAAGAAGACAGCTGCTGGAGGACTTATTACGATAGTTACAAGTATATTGTTTTATGTTGTATGGCAGTTTATTCTGGTAGCGCCTTTCGGAGTTCCGTCCAGTGTTGCAACATGGATTTTCAGCTTCATAGTATACTTTACTGCATGTGCGGCTACTCGTAAAAACGATAAACTGGAAACATCAGTATAACGGAAGGAGAATATAGATATGACTGGAAAGAATAATAAAAGACTGTCACAGGAACAGAAACAGAAAATCGGAAACTGGCTCGCCATTATTGTTGTAATTGTATCCATTTTTGTACCGATAGGCTTTGTCTTTGAATCAACAGTGCTTTTCTGGTTTTTCATAATTGTAAACTTTGTTGCAGGACCGGCATGCCTTGTGGGATACTTAATGGAAGTCAGGAAGGGTATATTCTCGCAGGAAGATGAAGCGTAGCAAAAAAATAAAAAGAGACTGCAAAGCCTGATAGAGGGGTAAGCATACTCAGAAGACTATATAGAAAGAACAGGAGTAAAGTATGAGCAGATTAAATGACTTTGAATTTGTTCTGCCTACTAGAATTATATTCGGGGAAGGTTCTATAGGCAGACTGTCTGAAGAGATACATAAGATGGGGCATGAAAAGCCTATGATAGTTACAGACAAAGGACTGGTAAAGGCCGGGATAGTTAAAAAGGTTACTGATGTGCTTGAACAGGGCGGTATCGAATATGTTATCTTTGACGGAATAATGCCAAATCCAAGAGATACAACAGTACAGGAGGCTGCCGGCATTGCTGAAGCCGAAAAGGCGGACATGCTTATTGCTATCGGCGGAGGCAGCTCAATGGATACAGCAAAAGCTGTAGGAGTAATACTCAAAGAGGGCGGCGTGATAAACGATTATGAGGGACTCGATGTGGTTTCACAGGCTATTACAGATTTAATAGCTATACCGACAACGGTTGGGACTGGCAGTGAGGTTACTTTCTGGTCAGTTATAACCGACACGCAGAGACATTTCAAAATGAGCATCGGGAGCCCACTCATTGCAGCTAGAATTGCAATAGTTGATCCGGAACTTGTTGAAACTCTGCCGCCTGCCATTATTGCGCAAACAGGAATGGATGCACTGACTCATGCCATTGAGGGATATACATGTAAGCTTGCGGAGCCTATTACAGATGCATGCGGAATATATGCAATACAGATGATAGGTGAAAATATAAGAGCCGCTGTTTATGAAGATTCAATGGAAGCTAAGGGTAAAATGATTCTGGGTAGTTTGATTGCGGGAATATGCTTTGGAAATTCAGATATAGCAGCGGTGCATTGCATGGGAGAGGCTATGGGAGGACTGTATGATATGCCGCATGGTGTGTCTATGGCAATAATGCTTCCTTATGTAATGGAATATAATTATGTTGCATGTATTGATAAGTTTGTAAATATCGCAAAAGCGCTTGGCGAAAATACAGATGGATTATCCAAAAGAGATGCGGCATATAAAGCTG
>CAVDMD010000194.1:0-2858 GCA_963609975.1 bacterium
TAAAATGTAAAAAACTGCTCCATATGCTCCTGCAAAAGAAAAAAATTATAACAGCTACCATATCTCTTTATATATGTACGATTTGACACTTACACCAAAGATGCCTGTTTTGAGAGTAAGCGTCAAATCATGCGCACATAAAACAACACGAAAAAAGCAGTCGTATCATTAACTGTATCATGATATGGCTGCTTTACATTTGCTTTCATGTCCGATTCGCTTTACTCGCCATCAGTATCATTATCACTTACATGACAGATATCCGGCAACGTATCTGCATATGGCAAATATCTTTTAAGAATATCTTTATCATTTTTATCTGCCTGTGGTAATACTTCCAATAAGTATTTGAAGTATTCGAAGGGCTTCAATCCGCACTCCTTTGCCGTTTCCATAAGGCTATAGATAATTGCACTGGCTTCGGCCCCGTTTTGAGTATTCGAAAACAGCCAGTTTTTGCGTCCCAAAACAAATGGCTTTATGCTTCTTTCGGCTCTGTTGTTTGAGATTTCCAGTCTGCCGTCTAAGAGGTAACTGGAAAGCTGCAGCTCCTGGTTAATGACATACTGCAAAGCTTTATACAGCATACTCTTTGGCAAAGTCTGCGGTATCGTATCTTTTGCCCATGCAATGAATTCATCGAAAACCGGTTTCGCATACTCTATGCGATAGCTTTTGCGTTCCTCATAACTCAAATGCTTTCCCTCCATTTCAGTCTCTATGTCAAAGAGTCTGTTGCAGTAAGAAAAACCGATTGCTGCCTTTGCACGCTTTCTGTCCGCATCTTTTGGCAATGCCTTAAGTGCTTCATCAAATTTTCTGCGTGCATGTGCCATGCATCCTACGGGAATTACCTTTGGGTTTGCTTCTGTAACCTTATGATATCCTGCATACCCGTCGGTCTGCAAATAGCCGTTAAATCCTTCAAGGAATTCTTTTGCCTTCTCTCCGCTTCTGGAAGGCTGATAGTCATAAAGAACAATCGGCTCCTTTGCATCACAGCCTCCGGTCCGGTAAAGCCACATATAGCTGTTTGTGTTTGCATTACGTCCGGGCTCGTTCAAAACTTCCAGTGTTGTTTCATCTGCATGAATTACATCCCGCTTCAAAAGCTCTTCGTGCATCAGATCATACAGCGGTCTGAAATACAACCGGCCTGCTTTCACAATCCAGTTCGCCATGTTTTGCCTTGACAGCTTTATGCCCTGCAGCTTAAACTGCTGTTCCTGACGGTAAAGAGGCTGTGCAAGGTCATATTTCTTTGTGATAATGTCAGAAAGAAGTGAGGCTGAGGCAATGCTGTTACGAAACAGACCTTCTTTTGAATCCGCCTTGACAACTGTGCCTTCAGTGCCGTTCTTTTCACAGTTTCTGCAGGCATATGAACAGGTAATATGTTCTCTGACTATATATTTTGCAGGTATGACGATAAGCTCTGTGCGAATATCTTTTTTCATCTCATGGAGTTCTTCACCGCATACAGGGCAAATTCTTTCATCTTCGCTTAAAGTGTAATGAATTGTTTCCTTTGGCAGAGGCTTAAGAAGCTTATCCTTGTGACCTTTCTTCTTTCTGGATACATGAGGTTTAACATCCTTCATAGCGGGTTCGTCTTTTCCCTCCTGTGATTCAAGCTCCGCCTCATTGAATATATTAAGCTGCTCCTCTGTTATCTTCTCGCTGGAAGCCCCAAAACGCTTCCGGCGTGACAGACGAACCTGTTCTTCGTACCATGAAAGCTGCATAGAAAGCGCTTCAACCTTGTCTGTCATTTTGACTGCATATTGTTCAATTTCTTCTCGTGACATTGCTGAAAAGTCAATGTGTTTATCTGTGTTTTTCATATGTTAATTATACCATATCTGCCGTAAAAAAGCAACTGAAAAAGTGCGCAGAAGCATTGAAAATTCAACCGTTCTACGCACTTTCTGATTCAAACAGCACTGTAGTCTATGCGGGGAATGAACTGCTCCATTACAAGCCCGTCCAAAAGCCGTTTTAAGTCAGTGGCTGTAATGTTGACGGTGCCTGTCTGCCGGTGTATATCGGTAGGCCATTGAAATTTTCCCCGTTCCCTGCGCTTGTAGTAAAGGGCAAAACCATCAGTATCCCACTGTAGTACTTTTATCTTGTCGTGGCTACGATTGATAAAAACAAATACAGCGTCTTCATACAGATCCAGATTGAAGCTTCCCTGCACTATGGCAGCAAGCCCGTTGATGGATTTACGCATATCCGCAGCCTGTGTTGCCAGATATACAGTCTTTGCCGCTTTTAGTCTGCGTATCATTTTTGCCTCACCGCCTGCAGCAATGCACTGATGTAATCCGGCGGAGTTCCAACAGGAACCTCTACTGAAATATCTTCCACATAAATATGAATGCCTGATGAAACAAGTGACTGGATTTGCATATGCTCCTGAGGCAGATTTATACTTGCAACAGGAGCAGTTCCAGGCATACTTACTTTAAGCCAGTCCGGAGCTGTTTCCTGCGAATCCTCCTGTCGCAGCCGTTTTAACCAGTAGCGAAACGAGCTTATTTTAATTTCTTCTTTTTCACACCATTTTTTCTGTGTGAGACCGCTTGCCTGATATTCCTGCATCCTAAGTTTCCAGAGCTGTTCGTTATTAAATCTTTCTTCCTGCGTCATAAAATTCTCCTCTCTGCAACAGCTTTATATGTTGTGCTGTTACTGACAGGAGTATTTTCTCACGTTTTTAAGTTATTGCATAGGTGCGCATGATTTGACGCTTACATTTATACACTCAAAGCAGACCCCTTTGGTGTAAGTGTCAAATCGTGTATATATAAAGAGATATGGTAGCTGTTATAATTTTTTTCTTTTGCAGGAGCATA
>CAVDMD010000195.1:0-2854 GCA_963609975.1 bacterium
AAGGCAGATCTGAAGGTGAGGCTTCCGGCAGAGCAGAGCGTGAGATTGAGATGGCGAAGGCTATGAAGAATGAGGGCATTGATATAAATACCATAGTTAAGGTGTCGGGCTTGCCTGCAGAGGAGATAGAGAAGCTGTAGGCAGACAGTTGAATCGGTTGGTGGACTGAATAATTACCTTGTTAAGGTGAATTATCATCCTGACTTCAGAGTATGATGCGGGTATGTCAGGACAAATAAATAACATGAACAGTGCGGGCGGCCTTTTGGCCGCCTGTTTATATGCAAAAAATCAGGGTATCAGCCTGCCTTTTTTTAGATATAATCAAAAAGTGTTGTTTGAACAACACTTTTTTCGCCCGGATATAGTATATTATATATTGGGATATTGTAAAGAAACAGAGGACTTTTAATGACTTTATATAATGCAAATTTTAAAAAGATACTGGCAGTGCTTCTGATAGTGTATATAATTGCCGCGCCTGCTTGTGTATACGGTGAAAGCGGCTCCGGCTTTCGTGCCGACTCCATCAGGGTGACTGTGGGATATTTCGGAGGGCCATATTACGAAAAGGCTGTATTCTCACTGTCAGACCTGCAGAATATGTATGTTATAAACAGGGCGTATACATATATAGACAACCTGCCTTCGGTCTGTGTTGACTGTGCTAAGGGCGTTGCTCTTTCCGAGGTTTTAAGTGAGGCGGGAGTTGATACGGGAGCCATAGACACCGTGTATTTTTACAGCAACGACAAGCAGGGAGGATATTATGTGGGCTTCAGCAGGAAGTTTCTGTTTGACAGCGAAAGATACTATTATCCCAACCTTGCCGCAAACTACAACCCCATAGACGGAGCGCTGCCGGGAGCAGACGAAGGCATCAGAGAAGTTGAAACGATGCTGGCGTTTTCCGACAACTGGGTCAGATACAACGAAAACACAGAGGAGTTTGTGGAGGACTACTCAAAGCAGACAAGCGTGAGCAGGTTCAGGCTGCTGTTTGGGATGACAGATATTAATGACCGAATGGCATCGAAATCGGTAAAATGGGTAAACGAGATACAGGTGATGCTCAAAGGCTCGCCTGAGATTAAAATTGCAGACGGTGATATAAAGCTGGCTGTGGGGCAGACACATTCCTTAAATCTCATAGTCAGAGCAGGTGATGATCTGATTGAAGATGTGATAAGAGGCGAGGCCGGATGGTCATCAGACAACGAGGAGGCCGTCAGTGTGGATGATGAAGGCAACATCACTGTTAACGGAGAGGGTGAGGCCAAAATCACAGTAACCTGCGGAGACAAAACGGCAACAGTTACGATAAACGGCAAAGACAAAGATAAGGATAGCGACGGCGATTCCGGCGGCAGTATCGGAGGAGGGGGCAGTGCAGACGGCATTACCGGAGAGGGCAATGCGGCAGAAGGCAGCACTGACCGGAAAGCACTGCCGAAAAAATATGATATAACGTCTGAGGTCAGCTCTGAAAGCATGGGCGCATGGAAAAGCTTTGAGATGAATGACGAAAGCAGGGCAGAGAAGCTGCAGCTTCCGGACACCAGAAAACTTATGAAAATTACAGGACTTGGAATGCTGGCGCTGGCAGGATTAAGCGCCGCAGGCAGAATTATAGTATACAGGAGGGAAATATAGCATGTCTGATTTTAACAGTATTTTAAGAGCGGTATCTGCGGGGCTTGAAACCCCTGTAGTGATTATACTTATACTGCTTATTGTTTTTACGGTAATAATTCTCGGCACCCTTATAGGCGAGTTCTTTTCCGAAAGAAGAAAGCTCAAGGTGAGTATGCCGCAGCTTGTGGACAGTATCAGAGACAGGAATGCGGATATATGTGAGACTGTTTCATCAAGCGGGCTTCTCAAAAGACAGAAGCAGCTCATACTGGAGATAACAAGGCACAGCGCACTTACAGCCATGCAGAGAGAATCACTTGCGGCAAACCTTGTGACAAAGGAGCAGGCATATTACAACCGCAAAATAAAGGTAACGGACATGATAGCAAAACTGGGACCGATGTTCGGGCTTTTAGGCACACTGATACCGCTGGGCCCCGGAATTATAGCGTTAGGACAGGGAGATACTGTAACACTGTCAAAATCACTTCTTACTGCATTTGACACTACAGTGGCAGGCTTAATATGCGCAGCCGTGGCGCTTGTGATTTCAGTGATAAGAAAAAGATGGTACAGCGAATATATGGCGGATACCGAAACTGTTATAGAATGTATTCTTGAAGAGGAGGCGGGAGAGAATGCTTAGAAGAAGCAGAAACAGGAGTCTCGTAAAAAACAGCTTTGAGGCGGAGGACGTAAACCCTATGGACAGCGTCTCCAATATGTCGGATGCAATGCTTATACTTGCGGTAGGCATAATGCTTGCCCTGATTATACACTGGAATGTGGACATATCAGGCGGACAGAAAGTTGTGGATGTGCAGAATACAGAGGAAATTTCCAATATGGAAAACCTTGATGATGAGGAAGTAAACGAAGTGTCGCAGGACAGCGGCCTTTCGGAAAAAGGAAAGGTGCTTTACGACGAAAAAACAGGAAAGTACTATATGGTGATTGATGATGAATAAAACAAATCCTTTAAGAAGAATCTTGTCGGTGCTGCTTGCGATATCTCTTGTGCTGTCGCTCATGTGCTGCGAGGCGTTTGCCAAGACAAGAGAATCACAGCCTGCGAAAGTGGTTTTTTTCTATGTTACAAACAGCAGCGGCGAGGATGTGCTTGCAAAAATATCCGATATAGAGGAGCTGAAAGCCTTGTCTCACGGCACCAAAAACGGAGAAAACTACAGCTTTTCGTGTACTGACAACCTGCCTGCAC
>CAVDMD010000196.1:0-2839 GCA_963609975.1 bacterium
CACCTCCTTCTGGACTAAACGGTGCCGGGTCCGGATATGCAATACCGCACAGTGTAAGATACACTCCCGACACAAGGGTTGTTTATTAATCTGTCTGCAGAATCACGCAGACATACAGTTATTATACATTATCCCAATGTGAAAATCAATTACTTTTTGGATTTATTTGTCCTGCCCGCTGCAAAAAACACCGCCAAAGCTAACCTTATGCGCGGTGTTCTCAAAAACCCTCTCTGTTATATTTAAGCGCTTCAGGCAAACAGCAAAACTATGTGACGTACTTATGCCGGTTTACCTCAAATCCCTCAAAACTGCAGTACATATCTATTATACACATTTTTCTTCGCTTTTTATCCCAATGTAACTTTTAGCATACTTATTGTAATATTTTGCACGCGTCAAATTGACTTTTGCCTCAAACTGCATTAAACTTAATATTGCACAGAAAACGAAAGGTATTAAATATATGCTGATTTACGAGATTATCGACTCGGCTATTATGACATCAGGCCATGTGGCCAAATATCCGATAATATACAAACCATGGCTCAGGTTCAATGTATATGTCACAATGCTGATTGCGGCAGTTGTATACGGCATCGGCGAGCTTGCATATGTGTCAGCCTCGCCGGTATCAGACAATCGCGTTGTTCTCCTGCTCACATGGCTTATGGCGGAGATTGTAAACATACTGCTGGTTCGCAAAGACAAAATCATAGATATGCTCATTCTGGAGTATTTTTACCAGTTTGTCTATAATATTATCGGCACAGGACTGATTGCGGCAATCACAACAATATACAGCCTCATGTCAGGGGAGACCGTAAATATGTCGTTTGACAGGCTCACAGCAACGAGTTCTGATTTCATCATACGAATTGTATCTGCCGCGCTGTGCTTCACGATTTCACTCATGCTTTGCCGCAAATGCACAGCAATCATGGCAAATCTGCAGAGAGGGCTGAAACTCCTTCTGTTTTGGGGAATGGTAGTGCCTCTGTCTGCGTTTATGATATTAAAAAATCTTGTTGTCCTTACTGCACAGGACATGGCACAGGGTCCTGTAGTTGTATGCTACGGCCTGTTGCTTGCATGGGTTTCAGTCTGCCTGCTTGTATTTTTTATAAGTGTATTTTTGCAGACAAGAGAGGAAGCCCGCCTTATGCAGATAAAAACAGAATCTCAGAACCTGCATTATCAGAGAGTCCTCAGGGCTCAGCAGGAGCTCAGAGAGGCAAAACACGATCTCAAAAACCGGCTTGCAGCATACTGCATGGCCGGACATAACCACGATACTTCGGAGGAATTTTCAAAACAATGACAGTAGCAGCTCTAAGATCCCTTATAATTATATCAAGTACAGCGGCTTTAGTAATCATCACCATAATCATATATGTAATTATCAAGGCAAGATACAAAAAAGAGTTTCTTCAGAAGAAGCAGGAGCTTCAGTCCTCGCAGCTTGAAGAAATCAGACAGTACGAAAAGGAAATCACAAGCCTGCTTGAAGAAATAAACAGCAAAAAAGAAGACAGTAAATTTCTTGAGGAGCTGGTTTCGGACTGTGAAAAATATGTTGGCGAACACTACAGCGGTCAGCCTGTCGTTGACGCTCTGCTTGCATACAAGAAAAAAATATGCGCAAATTCACATATCAGGCTTGAACTGTCCTGCGGCTCTCTTGCCGGCACAGCCCTTACCGATGAGGAATACATCGGCATTTTCGGCAATCTGCTTGATAATGCCATCGAGGCAGCGCAGCGAACCAAAGACCCGTGGGTGAGCCTCAAAAGCAGCACAGCCGGAGGGCAGTGGATACTTACAGTCAGAAACAGCAAACCGGAAGACGAAACGCCTCTTGCGAGCGATATGGCGACCACCAAAGCGGACAGCAAAAATCATGGCCTTGGCAGTAAAATAGTCAAAAAAACAGTCAGAAAATACAAAGGCGCTCTCGATTACAAAGACAGCGGCAACTCCTTTGAAGTTATATCGGTAATACCGCTCAGTGAGGTACAGTAAATGTGGAACATAGCAATTTGTGACGATCAGCCGGAAAGCATAGAATATGTCAAAGACAGGCTTGAAGATATGCGCCTGCCGGACATCAGCCGGATTATATCTTTTTCAGACGGCAAAGCAATGCTTGAAGAACTGAAAGACGGCGCACTGGATGCAGATATTTTTATTATGGATATTGATTTGGGCGACTGCAACGGCATAGGCCTTGCCGACAGGGTGCTTGATCTGCGCCCGGACTGCCAGATTATATTCATGTCCGGCTACACCGACTATTATGAAGCTGTATATGATGTAAACCACATATATTTTATGAAAAAGCCCGTATGCAGTGAAATTCTCAAAAAAGCTGTGTCGAAGGCTGCCGAAAAACTGAACTCTGCATTTGAGGAGTTTTTTGTCGCTGAGAACAAAAGCGGCAAGCATATAATTCCGTACAGCGATATTTTCACCTTTGAACGCGACAGGAGAAAAATAAATATTATGGGACGTGACGGTGCGATTCTTTGTTCCTTTTACGGCAAACTGGAGGATATCGAGTCCGGGCTGCCTAAGTATTTTCACCGCTGCCACAACAGCATACTGCTTAATCTGTCCAAGGTAAAGTCTCTTGAAAGCAATTGTTTTATTATGCGCGACGGCAGAACCGTAGCTGTAAGCAGAAGTCACAGAAACGAAAGTCAGCTGGCATTTGCAAGATATCTTACAGGAGAATAGCAACAGGGGCATCCATCAATTCCGGAGCCCCTGTTTAATTATTCTAACACCTTGTCAAGGTCTATTTACTCCAAGTCCTTACACTGTATTTGCACTGTTTGAG
>CAVDMD010000197.1:0-2789 GCA_963609975.1 bacterium
GTGTATGATGAGAAGTGACCTGTCCTGAATGTGAATGTGCCGTCAGCTTTCTTAGCACCCTCTATCCTGTTCTTGTTATATATGCCTCCATCATCAATGTATAAGCATACAACTTCCTTGTCTGCTAATTTAGCATTAAGTTTAACCGTAACGGAAACATTGCCTCCTCTGAAGTCAGATACAATGCCTTCTGATGTTACCAGCTTGAGGTCTACCTGCAGGGCGCTCTCGTCCTGTTTAACTGTTTCAACAACGAGGTTGACTGTTCCTGTATCTCCTGCCTGCTCTGCCACTGCCTTTACCGCTTCCTTGTCTAAGGTTACTTCTGCAGCCTCTGTCTTAATAGTAACGGCTGCCTCAGTCTGCTCTGCTATAGCCTTAACAGTCTGCTCCGGCAGCAGTATTTCTGTTGTACTTCCTGCTGCGGTTTCAGTTACAGCTGCAGCAGTTCCCGCATTTATAACTACGTTTGATGACTTGTTTGAAACAGCCTTATCAACGATGCTGCTTGCATCAGCAGCATTTACTGTTGCTGTTGTTGTCTTGGTACCGTCTGCTGCTGTAGTTGTTGACGGTTTAACTGTGTTAGTTGTTTTATCTTTGTCATTTACAACATTGTCTGTTGGAGTAACTACAGCACCGCCACCAGAGTAAGTTATCTTAGCAATCTTGCCTTCGTCAGCTTTCCAGCTTTCAAGGTCACTTATCACTGTTTTGCCTTCATCAGAGAAGTTTTTATGGCATAAGCTGCAAGTCCAGTATGCTTTTACGCCTGCTTCCTCAGTTGTCGCAGGGACTGCGGCGGTTTTTGTCAACTCGTGATTATTTCCGTCTATTACTATTTCTTCTGTTTCAGTTGCTCCACATCTTTCACATGTTAATAATTTTGAGCCTTTTTCGTTGCAAGTCGCAGCTTTTGTAACTTTTTCTGTGTACGAATGTATCTGAGATTCGTCAGTTGCATTTCCATTTACTTTATTTGCTACAACCTTCAATGTGTAAACGCCTGTTGTTATAGGATCAACCCACAAACCTTCTTCATTTTTTTCTACAATGTTTCCGTACTTATACTGAAGTGTAATTTCGTTTTTATCTACGAGATCAATCCAGCATTTTTCGTAATATTTTCCATCTTCGGCATCAAGCTGTCCAGACTTGCCCATCAGAG
Source organism: bacterium (assembly GCA_963609975.1). Classification (GTDB taxonomy): domain Bacteria; phylum Bacillota; class Clostridia; order Peptostreptococcales; family Anaerovoracaceae; genus UMGS973. Next base: position 1,169 of record CAVDMD010000197.1, read on the forward strand.
TCCATGTGTCAGCATCGTTATATTTGAAGTACAGATAGGTATCTTCTTTATTTTCGGCTGTATATTCAACAGGAACCTTCACAGCAGCCTTAGAGCCTTCAGCCAATCCGCAGTAGTTAACCGTCGCTACGCCGTTTTTATACTCAACATCATATAAGCAAGCGTCTTTTCCAGCCTTATGATTAACCACTTCAGTAATATCTGTCGGCATTGCGTTCACGCGGATGTATACTCTATTATACTGTTCTTGTTCTCCAAATCTATATTTAATATAATCAACTTTTACATTGTCATAATCCCAGTAGAAACCAATATAGTTTTTGCCGTTAATTTCTATTTTCTTAACAAATATGTCATCATTACTACCTATACCATTCGTTGAGATTACAGCAGCATCTACTTTAGCTCCATTGCTGAATTCATAAGATACTGTGGTTGCCTCATCTGTACCACCAGCTTTTCCAACTGGCACAGCTATTCCAATCCACTTGCCTCTCCCTGCATCTTTCATAGTATGAAGTTGTGGTTTAACTCCAATCGTTATCTTCTGCCCATCATACTCAGCTATTTTATATTCGGATGCCAGACTATTTTCCCCCACTTTTTTCGCAGCATCTTCAAGGGGAGCTACTACTACTCCTTGCTGCGACGCCGATGTTTTAGTATTTACCGTTATAGGGTCGCCTGATTCTGTCACATAGTACGTACCATCCAATTTTGTTACAACTTTTCCGTTTGCAACATATACTGACGGATCAGACGTAAACTCGCCTCCACTTACAACTCCTTTTTTCTCAAAGCTATTAAGCAAGATAGCTTTTTCATTTCCGCTAAAGTTTCCGCCGTTGATTGCCAATTTAACACTTTCAGTGGCGCCATCCAACACGCCCTGATATACAGCATATCCATTGGCACTTATGAATTCACCGTTTTCTATAATCACGTCAATATTGCCCGCATAGCCTTCTTGATTTATGATGTTAATTGTAGATCCGGTGTCTATGCTACCGTATTTAGCTGTCAAGTTTTCGACATTTTTTCCATCACTGTTGGAAATGTATTCTCCGCCATTAATGGTAAATTTACCGCTTTTGATGCACATAGCACTTGGCGTATTTCCGGTAATTTCTGTGTTCAAATCCCACTCAGCATAACCAGCGGCATAAATTCCGGTACCGTCTGCCGAAATTTTTGATCCTTCATTAAATTTGATCTTCGGAACATTTCCGGAAGTGGTCTTAAGTTCGCCTTTGACTTCGATGCCTGCGCCAAGGTCAGTAGGGTCCTGAGAGTCAGCGTGACCGATCAAGGTCCCATTCACTTCTATATTCACCCCGTATCCGTCATACTTATTTTCACCTGAATTAGTGTTAACCTGAATACCGCAGTAACCTTCGAGAGTTACATTTTCGCCAACAACGAGCTTGCTGTAGTCTGTTTTGTTCGAGTCTTCTGACCCAACAACAATTATTGGTGCCTTGCTATACGAGGACTCCGCAATGCTTCCTTCTCCGCTCAATGTCAGCTGACCATTGGTAAGATACAAATATTTGCCTTCTGCAAGCGTGATGTTATTCCCGTTCAAATTTAATTCAACCTTGCTTCCGTTCTGTACAATTGC
>CAVDMD010000198.1:0-2778 GCA_963609975.1 bacterium
TATTAAATGGGAACAAAAATTTCAATTAACGGTTTCGGCAGGATAGGAAGACTTGCTTTCAGACAGCTTTTTGACAACGATAACATAGAAATTGCTGCAATAAACGATCTTACCAGCCCCGAAATGCTTGCATACCTTTTGAAGTATGACTCTGTTCAGGGCGGATATGCAGGCCATACAGTATCTAACGACGATAACTCTATAACTGTAGACGGTAAAAAAATTCCTGTTTACAGGGAATCCTCACCGGAAAACCTGCCATGGGGCAGACTGGGCATAGACATAGTGCTTGAGTGTACCGGATTTTTCACTTCAAAAGCAAAAGCTCAGGCTCATATAGCCGCGGGAGCAAAAAAAGTTCTTATCTCAGCCCCTGCCGGCAACGATCTGCCTACAGTTGTCTATGGTGTAAACCACAGCACACTGACAGCAGACGACAGAATAGTTTCAGGCGCATCCTGCACAACAAACTGCCTTGCGCCTATGGCAAAGGCTCTCAACGATTACAGAGAAGTAAGAACCGGATTTATGACTACAATTCATGCATATACCGGCGATCAGATGATCCTTGACGGTCCTCACAAAAAAGGTGATTTCAGGAGAGCGCGTGCGGGAGCGGTTAACATCGTTCCTAACTCAACAGGCGCCGCAAAAGCCATAGGACTTGTCATACCTGAGCTTTCGGGCAGGCTGATCGGCTCAGCTCAGAGAGTGCCTGTTGCAAGCGGTTCAATTACAATACTTGACGCAACATTAAAGGATATGACAGATACTGTTTCTGTTGAAGGCATCAATGCTGCAATGAAAAGCGCCGTAAGCGATTCTTTCGGCTATTCGGAGGAAATGCTGGTTTCAAGCGATATAATAGGAAGCTCCTATGGCTCCCTGTTTGACGCTACACAGACAATGGCGCAAAAATGCGGAACTCATATATATGAAGTAAGAGTTGTGGCATGGTACGATAACGAAATGAGTTATGTAAGCCAGCTTGTAAGAACACTTCTTCATATGGGAACATTATTATAACGGTGAGCTGATTTTATGAAAAAGACAAAAATAATATGTACGCTGGGTCCTGCCTGCGATGATCCGTCAATAATGAAAAAAATGCTCAATGCCGGAATGGATGCCGCAAGATTCAATTTTTCCCACGGAAGCCACAGGGAACATCTAAGACGCCTCGAAAGATTCAGACAGGTCCGCGACGAGCTGGGGGTTTCGGCAGCGACCATTCTGGACACCAGAGGCCCTGAAATCAGAATCGGATGTGTGAAAAATGACAGAATGCTTCTGACCGAAAATCAGAAATTCTGCCTGTCCTGTGATCCCTGTATAGCTGATGACTCTAAAGTCACCGTATCATACAAAAATCTTTACAGGGAAATAAGCTGCGGCGATGAAATCCTTATAGACGACGGAAAAATCAGAATGGAAGCAGAGGCCATACAGGACAAAGCAATTGTATGCAGAGTTGTTTCCGGAGGATATATCAGCAGCAACAAAGGCGTTAATGTACCCGGAGTTCATCTGAATTTCAGATACCTCACAAGCAAAGACAGGCAGGATATTCTTTTTGGAATTCAAAACGGATTCGATTACATAGCCGCCTCATTTATAAGGTCTGCCCGGGATGTTATGGATATAAAAAAATTCCTCAGTGAAAACGGCGGAGAGGATATAAAAATAATATCCAAAATAGAAAACAAAGACGGTATAGATAATTTCCGTGAAATACTTCTTGCATCAGACGGGATAATGATAGCACGCGGCGATATGGGAGTGGAAATCGAATATTCCAGACTTCCCGGCATCCAGAAAAAAATAATAAAAAGATGCAATGAATGCGGAAAAATCGTAATAACCGCAACGCAGATGCTTGAATCCATGGTGAACAGTCTGCTCCCTACCCGGGCAGAAATTACAGATATCGCCAACGCGGTATTTGACGGCACCTCTGCTGTAATGCTGTCCGGTGAAAGTGCTGCAGGCAAGCACCCTGCGGAAGCTGTAGCTTCAATGGCCAAAATCATCAGACAGGCCGAACATGATATGTGCACCGCAAACTTCAGCACTTCCGCAGTATCGCTCAGCGATCTGAACAACGTATCAAACGCAATAGGACACGCTGCCTGCACAACTGCCAGGGACATAAGCGCTTCAGCGCTCCTTGCCCTTACCACTTCGGGCTACACCGCACAGAAGATGTCAAAATTCAGACCGTGTCAGCCTATTTTTGCGGCCACCTCATCACATCGCACATATCACAGGATGTCGCTGTTCTGGGGAGTTTCGCCTTTATTTGTGCAAAAAAGCTCAAGCTATGAGCTGATGTACAACACCGCGCTCAAACAGATAAAAAAATTCATCTCCCTCAAAACAGGAGATTATATCGTTACAAGCGCGGGCTTCCCTCTTAATGTCGAGGGAAATACCAATATGATAAGAGTAGAGGTTATAGAATAATAAATTTTGCTAAAAACTTCAATGAAATTCATGTCCTCCGTTGCGATGGGACGATTTCAGAGAGTTTTAGAAAGGAACCGGTTATATGATTATCCATCTGGACTTTGTGTGTATTGTCTGTTAACAATTTTAATGTTTTTGTATTGATATTTCAAATGTATAATTATAAAACAGTTCCATAAACAGAGGAATACAGTGACATCTTTTTATCTCTGTATTCCTCATCAAACTACAGTAAAAGGAGATTAAGATGAGAAAATCTTTAATAGCGGGCAACTGGAAAATGTACAAGACAACCGCAGAAGCCACAGAATT
>CAVDMD010000199.1:0-2748 GCA_963609975.1 bacterium
TATTACAGGTCCTATGCTGTCTATAGCATATGGTGTGGCCTGATATACGAAGTAGTTGAGCCAGTTCTGATATATGAGATTGGCATGGCTTCTCCATGTAACTATCGGCTCTCTGGTGTCATCATTGTCCGGAAAATAATTCTGAGGCACCTTGATATCAAGGCCCTGATTTTTGTCCCTCAGATATTCCTGTTTGAGAGTATCTGCATCATACTCTGAATGTCCTGTTATGAATATCTGTCTGCCGTTGTCAGTCATTGCGGCATATACGCCTGCCTCCTCCGATGAAGCCAGTATTTTGAGCTTGTTGCATCTTTCAAGATCTTCTCTGTCAACAGTTGTATGTCTTGAATGAGGTACCATAAACACATCATCAAAGCCTCTCAGGAGTATTGCGTTTTTTTTGTCAGCCTTGTGAGGAAACACTCCGAACAGCTTCTCGTCAAGAATTCTCTTGGGTATTCCAAAATGATAATACAATGCGGCCTGCGCTCCCCAGCATATATGAAATGTACTGTAGACATGAGTCCTGCTCCACTCCATTATTGAACAAAGCTCGTGCCAGTATTCCACTTCCTCAAAGTCCATAAGCTCAACAGGCGCCCCTGTTATAATCATTCCGTCAAAATATCTGTCCTTAACCTTGTCAAATGTAGTATAGAACTTGAGCATATGCTCTTTTGACGTGTTCTTTGATTCGTGGCTTTTAACCTGCATAAGTTCAAGCTCCACCTGCAGGGGAGTATTGCCAAGAAGTCTTGCAAGCTGTGTTTCTGTCGCCACTTTTGTAGGCATCAGGTTAAGCACAAGTATCTGCAGAGGACGTATATCCTGAGTGGTAGCCCTCGTATCATTCATTGTAAATATGTTCTCGCTGGCAAGCACTTTCGCTGCCGGCAGTTTATCAGGTATTCTGATAGGCATAATAGTCCCCTCCTATTTCAGCGCATTTTCAATATCTGCAATCAGGTCCTCAGCATCTTCAAGACCACAGGAATATCTTACAAGATCAGGTGATACGCCTGCCGCTTCAAGCTCACTGTCTGTCATCTGTCTGTGAGTTGAGCTTGCAGGGTGCAGGCAGCAGGTTCTCGCATCTGCAACATGAGTTTCTATTGCTGCAACTCTCAGGTTTGCCATAAATTTTTCGGCTGCGGCTCTGCCGCCTTTAACTCCGAAGCTTACTACGCCGCAGGAGCCGTCCGGCAGATATTTCTGTCCTGTTTCATAGTCTCTGTCACCTTTGAGTCCGCAGTATTTAACCCACGCTATTTTGTCATGCTCATTCAAAAACCCGGCAACTGCCAGCCCGTTTTCACAGTGTCTTTTAACTCTGACATGCAGGCTCTCAAGCCCCAGATTAAGAAGATATGCGTTTTGCGGTGACTGAATTGAACCGAAATCTCTCATAAGCTGTGCTGTAGCCTTGGTTATGTATGCACCCTCAAGACCGAATTTTTCGGCATAGGTTATACCATGATAGCTGTCATCCGGAGTGCAGAGTCCCGGAAATTTATCCGCATATTCAAGCCAGTTGAATTTGCCTGAATCAACAATACATCCTCCCACACCGGCACCATGACCGTCCATATATTTTGTGGTTGAATGAGTAACTATATCTGCGCCCCATTCAAAAGGTCTGCAGTTTACGGGAGTTGCAAACGTATTGTCTATAATTAGCGGTACGCCATGCCTGTGCGCCGCCTCTGCGAATTTTTCTATATCTAAAACGGTAAGCGCAGGATTTGCTATTGTTTCTCCGAATACCGCCTTGGTATTAGGCCTAAATGCGGCTTCAAGTTCTTCATCTGTAGCATATGGAGATACGAATGTAAAATCAATGCCCATTTTTTTCATTGTAACCGCAAACAGGTTGTATGTGCCTCCATATATACTGCTTGAAGCAACAACATGATCTCCACAGGAGGCTATATTGAATACAGCATAAAAATTAGCCGCCTGTCCCGATGATGTGAGCATCGCGGCGCTGCCGCCCTCAAGGGCTGCAATCTTGGCTGCCACATAATCATTGGTAGGGTTCTGAAGTCTTGTATAGAAATACCCCGAGGCTTCTAAATCAAACAGCTTGCCCATATCCTGACTTGTATCATACTTAAAAGTCGTGCTCTGGATAATAGGGATCTGCCTTGGTTCTCCATTGCCGGGTCTGTAGCCTGCCTGTACGCATTTAGTTCCTATTGATTTTTCGTTCATAACATACCTCCATAAAAAAAGACGATGTTGACTTACGCCAAAATCGCCCTTAGTAAACTCATCTCTCAAGCAGTGTCTAGAGAATACGACCAAAGGCGTTGCTGCACATCATCATAACCATATTCATTTTACCTGTATTACGACTGTACATAACACTGCCTCCTGCTTGTCTATGCATATATTTTATGCCACAAGCACATATTTGTCAACACTGTTTTGTGATTTTGATATAACCTGACGGTTTTGACGGTTTTTAATCCTCCGGCTTTTTATCTCTGCCCATAAGGTTCATTACCGCCTCTCTGCCTGTAATCTGCCCTTTTATCAGCTTGTAGATTTCGTTTGTTATGGGCATTTCAACACCCATTCTGTCAGCAAGCTCATATGCGGCTTCCGCGGTAAACATACCCTCTACCACCATTCCGACTTTTTTGACGGCTTCATCAGGTGCCATACCCTCGCCTATCATTATGCCGCATCGTCTGTTTCTGGAATGCATACTTGTGCAGGTTACAATCAGATCTCCTATGCCTG
>CAVDMD010000200.1:0-336 GCA_963609975.1 bacterium
AGCAGCGCAACAAGGTTTGCACTGCCGATAACGTTAAAAGGCGTAACCTCATTTCCTGAGATTACACCTTCAGTTCCAAACTGCCTCCCCGTTATGCCTGACCTGCCTCAACAGATTATATAACTTACGGTTTCGGTATGTATCTTTATTTTTTGATATCAAAAGTTTTTACAATTTTATCGTCGCTCCCGAAAAATTCCTCCACCTCAACCTCTACCGGAGATGTTGTGTTTTCAAGTTTTTTTGTGATGACAACTTCGATTGTTTTGCCCGGTTTAATCTGTCTGGAAACATCATCATCCATACATTCAAAGGAGTCCTCATCAGTATAAACAC
>CAVDMD010000200.1:346-2583 GCA_963609975.1 bacterium
TCATACATCATAACAGTATCAAATCTTGCGGCATCATCGCTGTTGTTTGTAAAATCAATGCTTACGGCTATTGTGTCACTGCCGTCATAGTCTTTTACCATCTCGCAGTCTTTAATTGCAATTTCGTAACTTCCAAGTGTGCCTTTATCAGACGGTGCCGCCGCTTCAGGCTCCGCCTCCGTACACCCTGCAAAAGCAAAAGCTGTAATCACTGTCAGTAATAATACAAGTACCCTCTTCATTATTCTCCTCCTTTTGTGCCGCTGTGCTCCTTTTTTCTGCATATTGCAGTTCCAAGGATAAACACCGCTCCGAATATTATGCACAAAACACCCCAGATAACCAGGTCACTGTAGCTGCCTGCGCATACTGCGCCGATAATTCCGCCGGCAAGATAAAATCCGCCTGCCGCAAAGGAGCCTGCACCGTTGCTGTTTCTTGTAACTATTGCAACTATGCCTGCCACAATACAGCATATCGCAAGAACAACTCCTGCGCTGCCTCCCGCTTCTCCATTGTTTTCAAGAGTGTTGCCTATTCCTGCTGCGCACGACTGAAACAGCACTATGGCAGATAGTACAAATGAAATGATTCCAAGAATAAGTTTTAATGTTTTCATAAACACTTTCCTTTCTGTTTTTGTTTTATCATAATACATCCGCCATAATTTTTGTCGTGCCGGCAGCACGATTTTTACACCCGCAGCGGCTCGATCCCATGCTCCTCCAGAAATATGTTAAGCCTGAGTATGTCTTTTGTCCCTCTCAATACGGCGCCGGCAATTCTCACATCTCTCTCATCTCCGGGATCAAACGCACAAAATCCTGCAATATTCAGCGCACGCTGTATACTGTCAAAATCCATACCTGCTCCCATACACAGCGCTATCACTTTGTCTCTGCCGGGGTTTTTTCTTGTTCCGTTTATGATATTATAGCCGTAGTTTCTGTTGATTCCGCTGTTTTTCATAACCGTCGCAACGGTAATACCGTTTTGCTGCATATACCTCTGCAGATACCGGGCAAACGTTTCTTTTTTGTACGACTGTACATATTTCCTTATGTATTTTTCTTCTTCATCGAAGGTGCTGATTTTTTTAAGTTCTGAAATCAGTCTGCAGTAAATTTTATCACTCATATATCATCCTCTCTCAGATATGAGTTTACTGGATTCAATATGCTATATGTCGTGCTAAAAGCACGAAAAAGCATAACACTCCGGCATCGCCTGCCATAATGCTATGCTACGATTAATTTATTAACTGCGGCTTAAAGCAGCTCCAGACCTTCGCTTTCCAAAACAAGGTTTATATCCATCACCTTTGTAATCCCGCTGTTTATTGCAATTATAATTCGGGCATCTCTTTCGTCCTTGGGATAAAGCACACCCTCCTTTGCAATTTTAAGTGCACGGTTGCAGGCACTGACATTCATACCTGCGCCTACACACAGTGCAATTATTTTGTCCCTGCCCGGATTCCTTACACCGTTTACAATATTGTATGCGTAGTTTCTGCTTATACCGCTTCTGTCTATAATCTCAGACAGAACAAGATTATTCTCGCCTATATATTCATTGAAATACTGCGCAAAGCTGTCATAGCCGACCCCTGTATATCTGTCTATATATCTCTCTGCCGATGTTTTGTCTCTGACATTGCTCAGTATGCTCTCAAGCCTTGCTGTTGTTTCCTGCGCTTTCATATTTTCTCCCGATATATTCTGTTTCTGATACAATTATAACTTTATCACTCCAATTTATCAATATTTATGCTTCTGAACCTGTCATTCAAAATGCTGCCTCAAAATGCTGCATAAAAAATATTCAGAGTATCCGCCCTTTTCAGGCAACAATTGTGGTATGATACATTTAGATTAAAACTCAGGAGCATTAGTTATGAATTCAGAAGATATGGCAATACTCTCATTCTATGAAGAAAAAGCAACGGTTTCAGACAAATCGGAGGTTTTCCTTGTTCAGCACAGGGAAACAGGCAGATTTTATATCAAAAAACACCTTTCGATATATGACAGGGAGCTTTATCTTTCACTCAAAGATATGAATATCCCGGGCATACCCAGGATATATCACATCGCCGAAGACGAAAACCGCCTGATTGTAATAGAGGAATACATAAACGGAACACCTCTGTCCGATCTTATCAGTGAACAGGGTCCGTTCCCTGTTGATGCTGCGGCAGATATGATAAGCAGCCTGTGCGATATTCTGAACTGCCT
>CAVDMD010000201.1:0-2536 GCA_963609975.1 bacterium
TAATTCGGCTTCGCCGAAAGGTAAAAACTATTATTATGGCTGCAGAGGGAGAATGTTCAGAAAGGGATTGTTATGGAAATTAAGTTACGAAAAAAACTCAGGGATGAGTTTGATACCATAGAAATAAACAGGGGTATAACTGTTGAGGAGCTGGTACTGAGATATGAGAGTGAGCTGCCGTATACTGTAGTTGCAGCCAAAAAAGACAATGACCTTGTGGATCTTACAGAGGTTATAGATAAACCGTGCAGCATAGAATTTCTTGATATACGCACACAGGCTGCAAATCTGATTTATCAGTACAGCCTGTCACTTGTTTATCTCAAGGCAGTAAAGGATATTCTCGGTGATGTGAATGTTGATATACAGAATTCACTCAGCAAAGGTCTTTATACTACGATAGCTCTTGATACCGCTCTGACAGATGAGCAGGTTGCTGCGGTTGAAAACAGAATGAGAGAAATTACAGAGGCCAATCTGCCTTTTGTCAAGGAGGAGGTTTCGGTAAGTGAGGCGGAGAGAAGATTTGTTGAGCTTAATCAGCCTGAAAAACTTGCCCTTCTTCATAAAAAAGCAGACAAGGTAAGATTTTATTCCCTTGAAGGCTACAGCAATTTCTTTTATGGGCTTATGGTGCCGTCAACAGGATATCTCAGGCACTTTGAACTGAAAAAATACAGGAGAGGCGTTATAGTCAGATTTCCTCACCCGACTATGCCCGATGTTATTCCTGAATACAAAGAAGAAGCCAAGATGTATGATGCGTTTGGAGAGGCTACGATAAGAGGGCGCATAATGGGCGTTTCGTTTGTTTCGGATCTGAACAAAAAAGTGGAAACCGGAGAATACAGGGAGCTTATTCAGCTTTCAGAAGCGCTGCACGAGAAAAAAATTGCGGAGATAGCCGATATGATTACAGGCAGCAAAAAAAGAATCGTGCTGATTGCAGGCCCCTCGTCATCGGGCAAGACCACATTTGCAAGGAGACTGTGCATACAGCTCAAAGTAAATGGATTAAATCCCCTCTATCTTGGAACCGATGACTATTTTGTAGAGAGAACCAGCACACCTCTTGATGAATACGGTGAACCTGATTATGAAAATCTGGGGGCAGTGGATATAGAGCTGTTTAACAGCAATATGAACGATCTGCTTGCAGGCAAGGAGGTTGATCTGCCGGAGTTTGATTTTATGGAAGGCAAAAAAAGCTTCGGCAGGCGAATTACAAAAATAAAGCAGACGCAGCCGGTTGTAATTGAAGGTATCCATGCTCTTAACGGCGACCTGACCCCGTACATAAACGACGATGAAAAATTCAGAATTTACATAAGCCCGTTTACACAGCTTAATATCGACAGGCACAACAGAATACCTACAACAGATGCAAGAATGTTAAGACGGCTTGTCAGAGATTATCAGTACAGAGGACACAGCGCGCAGGCAACCATCAGCTCGTGGCCAAAGGTCAGAGCGGGAGAGGATAAAAACATATTTCCGTATAACGATCAGGCAGATGTGCTGTTTAATTCGGCTCATATATATGAGCTTGCAGTGCTCAAGAAATATGCAGAGCCTCTGCTGAAAGACATAAAAAAGGATGAGCCGGAGTATTGCGAAGCGGTAAGAATGCTTAAATTTTTAAGGTTTTTCAGAACTATCGAAGATGACTCGATTATAGTTAACAACTCTATAATCAGAGAGTTTATAGGCGGCAGCATTTTTGTGGAATAAAAAGAGAATGATTCGGGCTGAGGACAGGTTTCTTAGCCTGAATTTTTATGATATATAAATTTTTCGGGTACATATGCCATATAGGAACAAACTCTGAAACAGAAAAAGTGAATGGCTGCAAAAATCTGTTCTATGTGTGCTGCTCCTGCTGCAGTAAAAAAAGTGGAAATATGCGGAATTAAAATTCCTGTTTCCACATATCGCACGCAAGGTGCGATAACACTTATATTATAAAAAACAAAGGAGTTATTGCACAGATAATCAGCAACGCTCAATAGCCTGTGCAACAACTCCTTTTGTGCGGGAACAGTTTTATTCTGCCCCTTCTTCTTTTTCAGCCAGAACCTTTTCGTATTCTGCAAATATTGCATCTTTGATTCTGTTGCGTGTTTCGGAAAGAAGCGGATGTGCGATATCTCTAAAATCACCTTCCCCCATTTTTTTACTAGGCATTGCAATGAACAACCCGTTTTGCCCTTCGATAATTTTTATGTCGTGTACTACAAATTCATCATCAAAAGTAATAGAAACAACCGCTTTCATTTTCCCTTCGTCATTTACTTTGCGAACTCTTACATCTGTTATGTTCATATTTCCATCCTTTCGTGACAAGAGATTAACTGATAACACATTATACCACTATGAATACGGTAATTACAAGCATTTTCTCGCAAAAATCTGACAATTCAAATTAGGCAGTATTTTTTAACTAAAAAAAACTTAAAAATAAAGCATTTTTTTATTATGTTTATGGTATAATGTGTTTGACAGCGACTGGTCAAAAGAACAGAGCTGATTAAACACA
>CAVDMD010000202.1:0-2441 GCA_963609975.1 bacterium
TAAATAGTTTTAAAACTATCATTGCAATAATTCTAATTTATATTACAGGAGGAAACCGAAATGGAAGGAAACACAAATGTAACTGCTGCTGACAGCAGAGAACTCAAACGTGTCCTGAAACTGCCCACACTGGTTTGTCAGGGACTCGCATATCTTTGTCCTGCATGCGTGCTGATGTATTATGGAATAATAAATCAGCTTACAGACGGACATTTCCCGCTGACCCTTATAGTTGCAGGTGTTGCAATGACACTTACCGCGTTAAGCTATGCCAAAATGTGCAGGAAATATCCTGTAGCAGGCTCTGTTTACAGCTATGTAAGTAAATCTATAGGACCAAGACTTGGATTTGCGGCAGGCTGGACCATGATGCTTGACTACTTCCTGCTGCCTATGGCGTGCTACCTGTCGCTGGGGCTTTATCTTAACATTCTTGTACCTGCAATACCTGTATGGGTATGGATAATAGTAGGCGTTATATTTGTTGCGGTGTGCAATTATGTAGGCGTAACAATAGCGGGCTTTATGAATACTATCAATGTTGTTGCTCCGATACTTGCACTTGTTGCTACAATAGTTGGTATCATAGTATTTATTTCAAAGGGAGGCGGAGCAGGAACACTGCTGTTTCCGGAAGCGCTTTACAACCCTGAAACATTCCATATAAACACGCTTATGACAGGCGCAGCTATAATGGCTATAGTATTTGTAGGCTTTGACTCAGTAACAACTTATTCAGAGGAAACAATAGAACCCGAAAAGAATATGCCAAGAGCCGTGGTAATAATCTGCGTGGGCGCGGCAATAGAATTTTTTATCTGCGCTTACATAATGAACTGCGGATGGCCTTGGACAGAGGCTGCATCGGTTATTCAGAATCCTGATACAGCCATCACAGAATACAACGAGCATATAGGAATTGCATGGATGAACTTCATATTCATCATAATCAATACACTTGCCTGCATTGGCTGCTGTATTGCGGGACAGGGTGCAACTGCAAGAATACTTCTTGGTATGGGTCGTGACGGATTTATCCCTAACAAATTCTTCGGATATATCCACCCTAAATTCAAGACTCCGTCAAGAAACGTACTTCTGTCGGCAGCAATAGGTCTTACCGCAATATTCTTCCAGAACAGCCTTACAAATGCGATGTCACTTGTAAGCTTTGGAGCAATAATGGGATTCATACTTACCAACATATCGGTAATAGCAAGATTCTGGGTAAGAGATAAGCAAAGAAACGGCTCTGATGTAATCAGGTATCTGATAATACCTGCAATAGCGGCAGCTGTCTGCATATACCTGTGGTTCAGCCTTACTGCAGCAGCGAAGATTGTAGGCTTCTCATGGCTGGCGCTCGGAGTAATATTCCTTGCAATCAAGACAAAAGGCTTTAAGGAACTGCCGCCGGAAATGAATTTATAGGATAGGGATGTATGAAAAAACTGTTTGACATTAATATTATACAGCAAAACGATATACCTGTGGGTGGAACCTGCATAGGTGATGCACTGGTTTCGCCTACAACGGGAGGCAGCTTTGCCGGGGAAATAAGCGGAACTGTCATGCCGGTGGGACTTGGTATAACATATACACCGTATGAGGGCAAAAACGACATAATTTCGACTCTGATGCTTCGCACTGATGACGGCGCAGATATAATAATGGATATGAAAATGTATCTGGATATTGACGCTGTCTATGAAGAAAAACTCATGCGGGGAGAAAGCGTTTCGCCTGACAGTTATTACTTCAAGGGAATAGTCAGCTTCAAAACAGGTGACGAAAGATACAAACACCTCGAAAGAAGGGTATGCGTATGTGAATCACAGATAGAAAACTGGGAAAGCGTTACTGCTTCGGTATATTTAGTGTAAAAGTTAAAGGGGTATTGCATTTTCAGTTATGCAATACCCTCTTTTGTAAATAAGAGCTTTTGTCGTTTTACATATTATTATCGCAAAACAGCGTTAAAATGACATTGTATGCAGAACAGTTTTGCTATAGTCTGAATATATGTGCTCAGATTATGCAAAGGATATTGTTTGATTTTTATGAGTTTAGACAAAAAAAGATGGATAGTGCTGGGGACAGGCTGCCTTATCAAACTGTGCGCAGGCTCCCTTTACAGCTGGAGCGTGATGTCGATACCTATGGAGAATTATCTCAATGAGGTCTATGGCGCAGTGCTTGCGGCAGGAGGACTTGCAACAGTTTTTACTGTGGTCAATATGGTGGGATCGACAATAATGAAAAATATATTCACCAACGCAGGACAGTACAACAGCGCTTTTGCGGCTTCAGCTATGTTTACGGCAGCAGGCTTTATTATTCTGATGATATATAAATCAAGAGAAAAAAAGAAAAGGCGAGGTTAGGATTATGTATGCTGACAAATTATTTATTAACGGTAAAATTTACACTGAAAACAAAGA
>CAVDMD010000203.1:0-2413 GCA_963609975.1 bacterium
ATGTATAGGTGCAGGAATAATCTTTTTTATAACGGCATACTTCCTGCAGATTGCGTGGCCGAACGGAGCTGATGAAATAGTTGATCCGGACACAGGGATTTATGAACTTTTCCCTGTTATTGGTCAAGATTTTATGGCAGATGTATTCTTTGTTGTTGATAATTTTGCATCACTTGTTTGCGCTATGGCCGGCATGGGTGCAGTATCAAGATTGCTTTATGGAATGGGGCGTGATAATATACTTCCAAAGAAAGTGTTCGGCAAACTGTCGCCAAAATTCCAGACACCTATATACAACATACTTATAGTTTCGGTTATAGGATGCACAGGAATATTTTATCAGGACAATCTGCTTGGAGCAGCAGAGCTTGTATCCTTTGGAGCAATAATAGGTTTCATAATGGTAAACTTCTCTGTAATAATGCACTATTACAAAAAAGAGGGCAGACGCAAGGGCATCAAAAACAATATAATGTATCTCATACTTCCTCTGATTGGAATGATAACCCTTATTATTGCGTTCTTTTTCCTTGGTAAGGCAGCAAAAATACTTGGCTGTATATGGCTTGTAATAGGAATAGTGTATCTTGCTGTCAAGACAAAAGGCTTTAAGGAGCTTCCTCCTGAAATGGAGTTTGACGAATAGCATACATTCAAGGAGAAACATTTATGATTACCGGGGAAAAAATAAACTGGATTAAAGATACGCCACTTGGAGTAAACATAAGAAAGATAGAGTACATAGCGCCTCATGTTCATAATGATATAGTTGAGATTACATTATGCCTTTCGGGGGAGGTTAAAATGTCCTACTGTTTTGAGGAATTTACTCTCGACCCCGGTGATTTCATACTCGTCGATAAGGATACACATTATCTTTATGACGGCAAAGATGCGGTGTGTGCATCGTTTTATATAGATCTTAAATATTTCGAGGAGAAATATCCATATATAAATCATCTGTATTTTGTATGTGAGGGAACACCGGGAAGCAGTGTTCCCTACAATACCGAAAACCACAAGCAGCTAAAGGGCATACTGCTTGCAATACTGCTGTTTATGCTGGAAACATCAGAGAATGAAGCCGGCTTCACAAACAGGATAATCGAAGGCTGCAACAGCATAGTTGATATAATAATGAACAAATTCGATATTATATTCTATTATGAGCCAAAGCTTGAGATTACCGAAAAAAGTCTGATGCGCTGCAGGCATATAATGGACTATATTTTCAGGCATCAGCTGGAGAGCATAACTGTAGGTGATTTGGCCGGAGAGTTTGGGCTCAGTGAAGCATATATCACAGAATTTATGAAAAAGTATTTTCTGGGGTTCAGAAAAATGGTTGCTTTCACGAGACTGTGTCATGCGGAACAGCTGCTGTTGTATTCGGACATGAATATACTGCAGATTTCAGAGGCCTGCAATTTTTCGGATCCTAAATATCTGTATGAAACATTTGATTTCTGGTATGAATGCACACCAAATCAGTTCAGAAAAAAATATTCGAAAGAAATGGGAAACGAAAGCAGGATAAAAGAACTTGGTATAGATGATGTTCTTACGCCTGTTGTTAAAATGACAAGAAAGCATTTTATGGATACTTTCTTGTAACCGGAGGTAATTTAATGAAAACCGTACTTAAAAACGCCAGAATATATACAGCTGATAAAAAAGCCCCATGGGCAGATACGGTTGTAATAGAAGACAAAAAAATATTGTATGTAGGTGAGGACGACAGTTCCAGATACAGCGGTGCCGATAAGATATGCGATATGGGAGGAAAACATATTTATCCGGGTATAATCGACAGTCATATACATCCGGGAATGGTATCTCAAAGCGCATGGCACGTAAAGCTTCCATGGACTGATGATCTCAAGGAAATACAGGATTTTATCAGGGACTATGCTGCGAAGCACCCAAAGGAGGAAAAACCTTTTCTTTACTTTGAATACTACCCCACAGCACTGTTTGGAGCAAAAGGACCTCACAAAAAATATTTAGATGAGGTATGCTCGGACAGACCTGTAATGTGTCAGGATTTCGGAGAGCATCAGCACTGGTACAATTCAGCAATGCTTGAAGCCATGGGTGTTACAAAGGACACTGCTGACCCGTCACCGGGGCTTCAGGAATTTGTAAGAGATGAAACCGGAGAGCCTGTGGGCTGGGGTAAGGAGCTTGTTCATAATGAAGAACCCTTTGCAGGCAATCTGTATAAATCCATAGGCTGGAAACCACCTGTCGAGATGACACCTGAAATAATGGAGCCGTTCTTTGAATTCCTTGAGGAAAGCGGAATTACAGCTATCGCAGAGGGAATACTTGAAGGCGAGGCTCAGATGAAGTCAATGCATGAGCTTGACAAGGCAGGCAAACTTCATACATATTACGATGGCTGCGTCAGATA
>CAVDMD010000204.1:0-2395 GCA_963609975.1 bacterium
CCTTGAATGTTATCGCACCTTGTGTGCGATATGTGGAAATAGGAATTTTAATTCTGTATATTTCCACTTTTTTTATTTATTGAGATTTGAACAATACACCTTTCATAACGGCACAATATATTATATAATTATAGGGCAGAGCATTCGGAGGTAGGTATGAGAAGTGATAAGATTTATGTTACAGGTTTTATAGGCAGCCGCAGGAAACAGCTGGCGCAGGAGCTGGCAGACCAATACGGCTATGAATATATTGATATTGACGAGAGGATAGAGGCATCTGACGGCAGAAGCATCAGAAAAATATGCATGACGGACGGAGAGCATGGCTACAGAAACAAAGAATATGAAGTCCTCAAAAGCCTTGAATCAAAATCGGGATTTGTCGCTGCCTGCAGCGACGGCATTGTGCTTGACGATATGTGTGCCGATATATTAAAACGCGGCACAGTATATATAGCGGACGAGGCGCTTGGCATTGAAACCCTCTGGGAGCAGGCGCTTTCAGATGATAAAATACCGTATGCGTTTCTTATGGACAGAGATTACGGCAGATTCTGCAGCCTGTATGAAATACGGAAACATATATATCAGAACATCAGGGAGGGAAATCAGATGAAAGAACCGATACTTATAATAATGGCGGCCGGCATGGGTTCAAGATACGGCGGCCTCAAACAGATGGACAAAATAACGGAGCAGGGAGAGATTATTCTTGATTTTTCTCTGTATGACGCATATATGGCGGGCTTCAAAAAAGCCGTTATAGTTATCAAAGAGGAAATGCAGGAGGACTTTGAGCAGCTTATCAGAGGCAGAGCAGATAAATATATGGACATAGAATATGCTTATCAGAGCATTGAGGATATACCGGCAGGCTTTGAGGTCCCTGAGGGCAGAGTGAAACCATGGGGAACAGGCCATGCCGTGCTTGCAGCAAGAGATATAACTGACGGACCTTTTGCGGTAATCAACGCAGATGATTTTTACGGCGCGGGAGCATTTCTTGCTATCTATGAATTTCTGGATCAGTCGGTAGACGATTACTGCATGGTGGCATATAGTGTTGAAAACACCCTGTCCGAGAGCGGCTATGTTTCAAGAGGCGTATGTGAGGTCGATGAAGCGGGATTCCTTGCGGACATCAATGAAAGAACAAAAATCATGTGGTGCGGAGAGGATATAGCATATGAGGACGGAGAGGAGACTGTTTATGTTGATAAGGGCACTCCGGTGTCTATGAATTTCTGGGGGTTTGCCGCAGATTTTATGAAGCAGCTTGAAAACAGATTTCCTGAGTTTTTGAAACAGGCCTTAGAGAAAAACCCCGAAAAGGGTGAGTATTTCCTGCCGGGGGTAGTGGAGCAGGTTATATCAGAGGGCATAGCAAAGGTAAGAGTGCTGAGGTCGTCTGACAAGTGGTACGGCGTAACATACAAAGAGGACAAAGAAAACGTAACAGCTGCACTGCAGTCAATGAAAGACAAGGGCCTTTATCCTGAGAAGCTGTGGAAATAGATGCAGAACAGACAGAAACAGATTTTCTGATACATAATATTTCAGAGAGTTGCTGCCGGTGAATGAAAAACTGCTTTTCTAATCCTGAGCATTATCGGATGATGGGGCACAAAGTATAAATCACAGGCTCTTCTTATATGAAGAACCCATGATTCCGTATATTTTATTCTTCAAACATTTTTACAAGCTCGTCTACGGTATATACCTGTGCGCCATAAACTGTCTTGAGATAGTCGATACCATTGTTATAATCTTCTTCAGTAAAGCTGTCTGTTGCATCTGATGCGACTAAAATATTGTATCCCAGACAAAAAGCATCGGCAGTGGTGTGTCTTACACACATATGAGTGTGAAGCCCCGTCATTATAACGGTATCAATCCCCAGTTCTCTGAGCAGCAGGTCCAGATCGGTATGGAAAAACCCGCTGTATCTTCTTTTGGGAACTACATAGTCTTTTTCACAGAGCTCAAGTTCAGGGATAACCTCTGCACCGTAAGTGCCTGCAACGGCATGTTCTCCCCAGACTTTGAACTCATGATCGATGTCTTTGATGTGAGCATCATTGCAGAATATTACTGCAACATCGTTCTTGCGCGCACTGTTTAATAACTGAGCTGTCTTTGGGACTATTGCCAGTCCTCTGTCGCATTTAAGCGCGCCGGTGACAAAATCGTTTAACATATCTACGACTAAAATTGCTGTTTTGCTGTTTACCATAACAGACCTCCATTTTAATAATATTGTATGAACAGATGTAAACACATATGTATTGACACCTATTATATCACTATTGAGCTGATTGTCAATGAAAGACAAATTGAATATTGACAATTTACAGAAAAATGTGTAATATAAAAATACAACAGGCATAGTTATATA
>CAVDMD010000205.1:0-2365 GCA_963609975.1 bacterium
TATCAGAAGATTAATCAGATGGATTATTCTTTTGATTCAATCTCTGTTTCTGCATCAGCCGGAGCTGTTTTAACAGCAGCAGCCTTTATAGCAATTCCCTCCGTATATCCACCTACAGCACCCTGAAGAACCGACTCGTTAAGCTTTATGTTCTTTTTAAGGTGCACATCAGGCTCTGACGGAATAGCGAATTTAGGTATAAATCTATCCCAGCCTGTCAGTGTAAGTATGAGAAGTGAAGCTACTGATATCCATGCAAAGAAGTTGAACTTGATAAGGTCTCCGGCAGTAAATACCATCAGGGGGTAAACGGCGCTGCATAATCCAACATAGTAGATATTGCATACATGCCAAGGGATAAGCTCGCCTGCAAGCACACCTATAGCGTCACCGTACATCGCATTACGGCATCTTAATTCATACATATCCTCTTCACTGGCCTCTACACTTTCGTCTGTTATTTCCTTTACAACCGGACCGATTGTAGCCATCTGAGCCTGGTCATCTGACAGAAGCATATTTCCTAATATGCAAAGTATAGCATTCCAGAACATCAGGTGACGAACCTTCTTTGATGCTCTGATACAAAACATAGCCATAGGTCTGAAAGCGTCCATTTCACGCATAATACCGCCAAAGGCTATTATCCACATAACCATAACAACTATCCAGCTTCCTGCATCCGCAAAGGAATCATATATATGTCCGAGAAATTCGCCAAATGAATTTATAGTTCCGATAAAGGCTCCCATTATGGCAGCACTTACGATTCCGGCACCAAGACAGATCATTGTAGGAACTCTAAGTACCGCAAGACCGATTACGATTACTATAGGGAGCATCATCCACATAGGTATACTTCCTTCCGATACCTGATTGAGCAGCTCAATTGCCGCAGGTCTCTCGGCTTCAAGAGCAGTCCACGCATCCTGAGGAATATCTGCAAGTGCATTGGATATATCAGCAGCACCTGTTGGAAGTTTCATAACAACACCTGCAACAAAGAAACATATTGTAGCTGCAGCAACGCAGAATATAGACCAGAAGCCCTGCTTCTTAAATCTGTCAATTACCTCAACTTCCTGTATACCACAGGTCATAATTGTAGTATCAGAAATAAGGGCTATATTATCTCCAAATGCTGCCCCTCCTGCACAGGCACACATTGTAAGCACAGGATCCCCTCCAACTATATGACTTGTCCATATGAAGATAGGAATTGTTGCAGCATATGTTCCCCACGATGTACCTGTACCCATCGACAATACACAAGACGCAAGAAATGCCACTACCGCAACACTTCGCCCGCTTACACCGATTTTTAGTGCTGCCATAATTATACTGGCGCCTACACCTGTTGTCATAAATAATGTTGCAACGGCGTATGCCATCATAAATATAAAGAATATTATAATGGCATTTTTCACATTATCCATTGCACTCTCGATAATATCCATTACCTTTCTCTTTGTGACAGCCCAGCACACCAGTACTGCATAAAACAGTGACAACGGCGCTGCAACCAGCGTATCAAAACCTGACATAACAAGAGCACAGAGTACAGCGATCGGCGACAACTTAAATATCATTATAAGTGCGTTTTTCATTTTAATCTCCTTTTCTCTCTTAAATATAACTTATATGATTTCTATATTAATGTACCTGCTGTTGGTCAGATACATCAATGACGGATAACTTAAATCAAACTCTATAATATCTCCTATTTTTATCTCTTCCTCACAATCCTCTATATCAAGTATTGCGTGGTCGCTGCTTGCGCCTATAAGCTCTATGCCATTCATCTTCGGAAAAATTTTGTCGTTAAGCGCATAGTCAAGTTTCCCTGTTGCAAGAAGCGCCCTTTTTCTTATGCCTCTGTCCTCGTATTCCGGCATTCTTCCAAAGCCGTCTATAAAGATTTCACCTACCGGATGTGTTGGCTTGTTTTTAACCTCTATGACCTCTGCCTTGAAAGTGAATACCTCCTGTGACAGTCTACTCATGTCAAGTCCCCAGATTTCCTGCAGGTCATAGGCCAATATTATGCCCTCCCCCATTCTCAGATGGTTTATCTTTGCAGGCATTACCTTGTCCAAAACCAAAGGATATGAGCTTGTAGCTCCTCCCGATACAATATCAAGTTCCCTGCCTATTTTTTCTTCAATCCCGCAGGCAATATCTGCAAGCTCGTTCATTTTGTCCACTGTAGGCTTGATTGAGCCGTAGCAGCCAAGGTTTGTGCCTACTCCCGTAAGTTTTACGTTTTTGAGCTCGTTTTCGATATATACTGCTATTTCCACAAGCTCGTCCTTGTTCCAATAGCCTTCTCTCAGGTCTCCAAGGTCTGCCATAAGAATTATGCCAT
>CAVDMD010000206.1:0-2320 GCA_963609975.1 bacterium
GCCGGGGTATACTCACAATATTATCAATCTGTCTGAGACAGAAACCATGGTAACGGTTATGTGGGCAAATGAGATATTTGATCCGGAGAGGCCGGATACGTTTTTTGAGATAGTGTGAACATTAAATAGGAGTACATTTATGTGTGGAATTGTAGGATATGCGGGCAGCGCTAATGCCAAAAGCAGAGTGATTGACGGACTTAAACGCCTTGAATACAGAGGATATGACTCTGCAGGCATAGCATTGCCGGTTAACGGCAGAATAGAAATTCGCAAGAGTGCGGGAGATATTGCAAACCTTGAAAACATTGTGAATGATGATGAATATGATGCACCTGTGGGAATAGGTCATACCAGATGGGCCACCCACGGCGCACCGTCAGCAGTCAATTCACATCCTCATTCAAGTGAGGACGGCAGTATCGCAATAGTACATAACGGTATAATAGAGAACTATCAGGAGCTCAGACAGCTGCTGACACAAAAGCACGGAATAAGGTTTGTTTCTGAGACAGATTCGGAAGTGATAGCCCACCTTATACAGGTATATTATAACGGCAGCCTTCTTGATGCCGTTAACAGAGCGGCAGCTGATATGAGGGGCGCATATGCGGTTGCAGTGATTTCCTCTGATGAACCTGACAGGATAATAGCCGTGAGAAAGGATGCTCCCCTTGTGGCAGGCATCGGGGAGGGATTTAACTTCCTTGCTTCGGATATTCCCGCTCTGCTCAGATATACAAAGTCTGTATACCTTGTTGAAAATAACGAGACTGTGGTTATGACAAAAGATAAAATTGATATATATGATGCCGAGGGCAGCAAAGGCAGCCGCGAGATATTTCATGTGGACTGGGATACCGATGCTGCAGAGAAGGAAGGCTATGAGCATTTCATGCTCAAGGAGATTTACGAGCAGCCTAAGGGGGTTGCCGAAACCCTGAACAGAAGACTTGATGAAAACGGCGGTATTAAACTTGACGGAATCAGCCTTGCAAAAGAGAATCTTGACAACATATCGAGGGTGTACATAGCTGCCTGCGGCACGGCATACCACGCCGGCCTTATAGGCAAGGCCGCAATTGAAAAATTTGCGGGCATCCCTGTTGAGGTGGATGTTGCCTCGGAATTCAGATACAGAGACCCTGTTATAGACAGCCGCACCCTGTTTATAGCAATCAGCCAGTCGGGAGAGACACTTGATACGCTGGCAGCTCTCAGAGAGGCCAGGCGAAAGGGAGCCAGAATACTGTCCGTTGTCAATGTGGTCGGAAGCTCGGTTGCAAGAGAGTCCGACGATGTGCTTTATACATGGGCAGGCCCTGAAATTGCAGTTGCCTCAACCAAGGCATATACAACACAGATCATATGTCTGATGCTGCTGGCTCTTCATATGGGCAGAGAAACAGAGCATATTACAGGAGAATACTGCAGCAGAGTTATTGAGGAGCTTAAGGCTCTGCCCGGCAAGATAAATGAAATTCTGGAGCAGGGCAGGAAAATTAAAGAGTTTGCAGAGAGACACAGCCGCAGAGAGCAGATATTCTTTGCAGGCCGCGGCCTTGATGCAGCTGTTTCATACGAGGGCTCTCTCAAACTCAAGGAGGTCTCATATATAAATTCGTTTGCAATAGCGGCAGGAGAGCTCAAGCACGGCACAATAGCGCTGATAGATGAAGAGACCCTTGTGATTGCACTTGCAACGCAGGACAGGCTGTATGACAAAATGGTATCAAACATTGTTGAGATGAAGGCCAGGGGAGCGCATATTGCCGGGATTGCCAAAGCCGGAAACAGCAGCATCGAAAAAGTATGCGACGATGTGATTTATATTCCGGACTGTATGGCAGAGGTATCACCTGTACTGGCGGCAGTACCGCTGCAGCTGTTTGCATATTATGTGGCCGGAGAGCGAGGCTGTAATATTGATAAGCCGAAGAATCTGGCCAAGAGCGTGACAGTGGAATAGCGTATAGGAGAATTGTGATGGGAAAATGTCGGAAAAAGGATGATGATATAGAGCTGACAGGATTAAAAATAAAAGCTGTCATATGCCCGCATGCAGAGTACAGACCGGGGAGTTTTGTGTCTGTTACTGACGAGGGATCGTTTTACAGAATTGACGGCACATGCATTATAGATAAGTTTAAGATTAAGGCTGTGCGTCAGACAGGTGACAGAGTGGAGATAGAGATGACAGACGGGACGGTTGTTTTAGAGATAAAGCAGAGCTGATAGGCAATTCACTGTGAACAGGGTACATTTACAGATGCGAAAGCGAGGAAAAACAATGGGGAGAGGAAAACTGACTGCAGATGAG
>CAVDMD010000207.1:0-2220 GCA_963609975.1 bacterium
TGCTTCTTTTCAGTATTTCCCTGTCTTCAGAATAACATATATTATAGACATTTACCACTAATTCCATTGAATTGAGAGACCTAACTCGATAAATTTTAATTTATCGCAAGTAGGTCCTCTGTCAGAAGCACAGCACTTCAGTGCGTTGTGCTTTACGGCACCCGGAGCTTTTTCTGCGCGCACAAAAAGGGCTCATCGCCCCAACGGTTGTTATCCGTCAGTACGATAAGCCCTATGTTCCACTTTCAATTATAAGTTGAATTCTTTTTTAACGTCAGCGATTGATTCGTCAAGTGCTGTTAATACTCTGTCTATTGTTTCATAGCTCTGAGTTGCAGGCGGTTCGATTCTTACTGTCTTCGCATTTACTAATGTGCCGGCAGTCATAACCTTTCTTGCGAATAATCCCTTAGTTACTTCGTAACCAACTTCTGCCTCTGGGAATTCCATGCAGATTAACAGTCCGGCGCCTCTGATGTCTTTGAGAACTGTAGGGTATTTTTCCTGTAATTTAGCAAGGCCCTTCATGTAGTATTCGCCCTTCTTGGCCATTTCGCCAGGAATGTCGTTTTCAAGCATAAATCTGATAGTTGAGATGAATGCTGCGCAGGCAAGCGGGTTACCGCCGAATGTAGGTGATCCTAAGATCCATGGGTTGTCAAACATTTTGCCTGTTGTGCCTGTGCCAACGCCTGATTTTTCGTAAGTCCAAGGTCTTGCGATGATACCTGTGATAGGAACAACGCCGCCGCTGCTGGCTTTACCGAATGTCATGATATCAGGAGTAACTCCTTCGTGATCGCATCTCCACATTGTTCCTGTTCTTCCGAGACCTGTCTGGATTTCGTCGAAAATCAGGCAGCAGCCGTAGTCATCAGCGATTTTTCTCAGGTCTTTGAGGTATCCGTCAGGTGGAATGATAACTCCGCCTTCACCCTGGATAGGCTCTACGATGATAGCTGCAACTTTTTCGCCTACAGCTACCAGGTTTTTAACTGCTGCTTCTGTAGCTTTTGCATTGCCGTATTCTACGTGCTGAACCTGCTGAACCATAGGGATATAGTCTTCTCTGTATGCAGCCTTGCCGCCCATTGAGATAGCGCCCATTGATTTGCCGTGGAATGCGCCAACTGTTGAGATGTACCATTTGCCGCCTGTAGCAAGTCTTGCAAGCTTTAATGCCATTTCGATAGCCTCTGCGCCACCGTTTGTGAAGAATGAGTACTGCAGATCGCCAGGAGTGATCATAGCTAAGATCTTAGCAAGATAACCTCTAAGCGGGTCAACTAATTCCTGTGAATGTAAGCAGTATCTGTCTAACTGAGCTCTTACAGTCTTTTTGATTTCAGGGTTGCCGTGTCCGCAGGCAAAGATACCGAAGCCGCCTAAGCAGTCAATGAACTCTGTACCGTAAGCATCTCTGAATACTTCGCCTTCGTCTTCCCATTCTACGAATGCTGAGTCAGTTGATACTGATTTTCTGTATTCTAACCAGCCAGGGTTTACGTTTTCATTAAAGTTTGCGATTGATTCTTTAATGATAGCTTCTTTCTGAGCATCTGTTAAAGCGTCAGCTTCGATCATGCCAACAACTTTTTTAGCTTCTTCTAAAGCTAACTTCATGTTTCTTTCAGTCATTTTATCTTCTCCTTTTCCGATATGATAACATTTTGATTGGCCTAAAATCCGGTTATCT
The DNA here is from genome assembly GCA_963609975.1 of bacterium. Lineage (GTDB taxonomy): Bacteria > Bacillota > Clostridia > Peptostreptococcales > Anaerovoracaceae > UMGS973. Next base: position 1,697 of record CAVDMD010000207.1, read on the forward strand.
GTCAGCCCGCCTGTACTAATCGCATAAAAATGGCCACACAATAATGTATGGTCTTAAACAGGTGATAAACAATCTATCCTATTTTAAGCTACAAGTTAATGCCACATACAAGCCGCACAAATTATGACTATGTAAATGCACGGTCTGCATAAAATTATTTAGTTACCTATTAAATTATATCAACACTTATTTGGGCGGTCAAGAAAAGTTTTGATTTTAGAACATTGTATAAAGATAGTAAGATTATTAGAGCAAAAAACTACTCTTTTTGAAATGCCTCCGCAAAGAAATACTGTTTTTTCAGCATATTTCTCCGTTTGTCTGCCATTTTTCAAACCGCAAACTATGCCTTTTTTTCACAATTCCGAAAAAAAAGGACCTCCTGGGAGATCCTTTATATATGTACCTGATTAAAGATTAAACTCTGCTTTAACGTCAGCAATTGCTCCGTCAAGTGCCTCTAATACCTTGTCTATTGTTTCATAGCTCTGAGTTGCAGGCGGTTCGATTCTTACTGTCTTCGC
>CAVDMD010000208.1:0-2195 GCA_963609975.1 bacterium
GAAAGAATGCTCGATATACAGGAGGCCAGAGAGCAGGGTGAGGAGCTTGGCAGGAGTGAAGGTCTTAAACAGGGCGAGGCTTCCGGCAGAGTTGCAGAGAGGATTGAGATGGCGAAGGCTATGAAGTCTGATAATGAACCTGCAGATAAGATTTCAAAGTACACAGGCTTGTCTGCGGAAGAAATAGCGAAGCTGTAGCTGGTCTCTATGATTTTAAGTTGATATTATTTAATACAGACAGCTTATTGACAGCATATCCGTCAGTCGGGGAGCTGTCTTTTTATTGGGATTATAGATATTTTCGTATATTTTTGTAATGTGTGACAGCGCAAAGCTATAACATATTTGTTCTGTTTTTCCGACAATAAAAGCATATTAATAATAGTTAAAATTATAACAAATGCAAATTTTCAGAGAATTGTTGACAATTATCCGGATATAAAAATATAATTAATTGTCTGAACTTATCAGTTCGGATAATGGAATTATTTTATTTTATTAAGGAGGTTGTGCTATGACTAAAGAAAAAAATGTAGCGGCATCTGAGCCTCAGGAACTAAAAAGAGGTATTAAAGGCTGGCAGGTGGCATTCATAGGTTTAGGCGGAGTAATCGGCTCGTGTTACTTCTTGGGAGTAGGCTGGTCCATTCAGGTAATGGGACCTTCAGTGTTCTTTGCATTTGCAGTAGTAGGCGTAATCGTATTCGGTCTTATGATTTCGTACGCCGAGCTTCTTGTAAATCTGCCGCGAAAAGGCACCTTTGTAGCTTATACCAATGAGTTTTTGGGACCGACACTTTCGGTCGGAATGGGATGGTCGTTCTGGTTTAACTGGGTATGTTACTGTCCTTCGGAAGCTATTGCGGTTTCCTATGTATTGCAGGAGCTGACAGGCAACAACAGCCCTGTGGCGTATGTGGCGTTTGCGCTGGGTACGATGGCGGCTCTGACAATTATCAATCTTTGCTCTGTAGATATATTTGCTAAGATTGAGTCCGGTCTGGCTATCACAAAAGTAATCGTAATTATACTGTTTATTCTGATAGCATTCGGTATCTGGATCGGCATCTGGGGCAACCCTGAAGGCGAGCTTGTAGGCAAGGTTGAAGAAGGCTTCAAGGGCATGGGCGTTAACTTCGGAAGCGGAGATCTGTATCACGATCTGTTCCCTAACGGATTTGGCGTAGTGCTTGTACTGATGACTGTAGTGCTGGTAACATTCCAGGGTACAGAAATCGTAGGTCTGTCGGCAGCAGAATCACAGAATCCTGATGTTGCGGTTCCAAGAGCATGCAGAAGCGTTACATATCGTATCGTGGGACTGTATCTTGTTCCAATCCTTCTTGTAATACTTGTATTCCCTACAGCATGGGCAACAGACGAAAGACCTGTGTTTGCAGATGTAATGAGTGCTTACGGATTTGGCGGATTTGCATATGTATTCCTTGCAGTAGTGCTGGTGGCAGCGTTCAGCTGTGCCAACACAGGCTTCTACGGAACAGTAAGATGTATGTACGGACTTTCAGTTGAAGGCCTTGCGCCTAAATTCTTATCAAAGCTTTCAAAGAACGCAGCTCCGCAGAGAGCGGTACTTTTCACACTTGCATTCATGTGGGTTGTACTTGTAATCGGTCTCATTTCAGAGCTGACAGGTTTCCTGTCAAATCTGTACGGCAGCCTGTTATCAATGTCAGGCTTCACAGGAACTCTGGCATGGGTAGGAATTATCTGGTCACAAAAGAGAATGCGCAGCAGACTCAAAGCCAACGGATATGATCCTGAAACCTGCCTGAAAGCAAAAGTAAGCAAAGGCATGGGATGGGTTCCTTGGTTTGCAATGTTTGCACAGCTTATCTGCCTGATTATGCTGGCATTCGGTGACATCATCGACCCTGAAGGCAATGCAGGCGGCGGTATCGTTATATTCTCTGTAGCAACATCAGCAGTAGTTGTTCCTATGATTGTTTACAGAATACTCAAGTCAAAGGGCAAAGTAAGAACTATCGAAGCTCTCGGACATGACGAAAAGACATTCGATGAGACTTTCCCTCCACTTGACAAATAACATTTGATTATCTAAACTCATATGATAACATGGGGCGGGGCAATCGCATTTTCAGCGGTTGCTCTGCCCTTTTCAGTGCGCCTGGCGGCGCACGTTTCTAACGGGTGAAAGTCCCGAATCCGCCCGACAG
>CAVDMD010000209.1:0-2154 GCA_963609975.1 bacterium
TAGGGCTTCAAGAACTTCCCAAGAGCGCAGAGCGCGATTGGCAGAAGTTTACGGCGAAAAAGAAGGAGGTACAAAACCATTAGCAGAGAACTGAAGGAAACCCTCATCAACGAGGAAATCCGATTTAAGGAATTAAGAGTTGTATCAGATGACGGACAGCAGCTTGGAATCATGTCAAGAAACGAGGCTCTTGCTCTTTCGGAAGAAAAAGACTTAGACCTTGTGTGCATAGCTCCCAAGGCAAATCCGCCTGTATGCAAGATTCTTGATTACGGCAAATACAGATACGAGCTTCAGAAAAAAGAAAAAGAAGCAAAGAAACACCAGAAGACCACACAGGTCAAGGAAATCCGCCTCAGCACATTCATAGAGGAGCATGACATCAGAATCAAGGCAAAGACAGCAGGCAAGTTCCTAAAGGACGGGGACAAGGTTAAGGTAAGCCTTCGTTTCAGAGGCAGAGAGGCAGCATACAAGGACAAGGGTCTTAAGGTAATGGAGATCTTTGCAGGAGAGCTTGCAGATGTTGCAAGCATGGAGAAGAAGCCGGTATTTGAAGGCAGGAATCTGTCGATGGTACTGGTGCCCAGAACAGATAAGTAGATAAAAATATATAAATTCAACACAGGAGGAGTTAACAAATGGCTAAGAATAAAATGAAGTCTCACAGAGGCGCGTGCAAGAGAATGAAAATCACAGGCTCAGGCAAAGTAAAAAGAAACAAGGCATACAAGAGCCATATACTGACAAAGAAAAGCCCTAAGAGAAAAAGAGGACTGAGAAAAGCAACAACACTTACAAGCGCAGATCTTAAGAGAATGTTAAGATCAATGGGTAAATAAGGGAGGAACAGGAAATGGCAAGAGTAAAAAAAGGAATAAACGCACATAAAAGACACAAAAAAGTATTAAAGCAGGCAAAGGGCTACTACGGAGCAAAGAGCAAGCAGTTCAAGGCAGCAAACCCTGCAGTGATGAGAGCGTTAAGAAGCGCATATGCAGGCAGAAAACAGAAAAAGAGACAGTACAGACAGCTGTGGATAGCAAGAATCAATGCAGGAGCAAGAATGAACGGTTTATCATACAGCAGACTTATGCACGGACTTAAAGTTGCGGGAATAGACATCAACAGAAAAATGCTTTCAGAAATGGCAATCTATGATGCACCTGCGTTCACAGCATTGTGCGATACAGCCAAAAAGGCTTTGAATTAAAATCAAAATGTATAGCTATATCCGGATTAAGAATGGTGTATCCATTCTTTTTTCGTTGCCGCATACAGCAAAGGAAATTTACTGCAGGTAATTTACAGTGATGATACTTTGTGATATAATTATATACCGTAAAACAAAAGAAGTAAGGAGGTGTCTTCATGGGAAGACATGGTACAATCGCAGGAAGAAAAGCAGCACAGGACTCAAAACGAGCTGCAATGTTCACTAAATATGCCAGAGCAATAACAGTGGCAGCAAAGGCCGGAGGAGACCCTGACTACAACCCTGGATTGAGAGTTGCAATAGACAAGGCAAAAGCTATCAGTATGCCTAATGATAATATCAACAGAGCCATCAAAAAAGGTACCGGAGAACTGGCCGGCGAGACTTACGAAGAGCTTTCGTTTGAAGGCTACGGTCTTGGCGGTGTTGCAGTTATAGTTGAGGCTCTTACAGACAACAAAAACAGAACAACATCATCAGTAAGATCAACGTTTGACAAATACGGCGGCAATCTGGGAACACAGGGCTGCGTATCATATATGTTCTCAAGGAAGGGCGTTATACTTATCGAAAAAACAGACGACATAGACGAGGATTCACTCATGGAGACAGCTCTTGAAGCAGGCGCAGAGGATATGATAGTGAATGATGACAGCTTTGAAATACTTACAGAGCCGTCGGCATATCATGATGTTCACAGCGCCATAGTGGAGGCAGGCTATGAGATTTTGGAATCCGAAGTGGAATATGTTCCTTCAATGGAGGCAACTCCAAAAGAGGAAGACATCAAGAAATTAAAGAAAATGATTGACCTTCTCGAAGAAAACGATGACGTACAGAAAGTACACCACAACTGTGCGCTTGACCTGGATGAATATGATTTCTAGGTATTGCCTGTGGTAATAATTCTGTTTGAGCATATAATAGAGATATATCCT
>CAVDMD010000210.1:0-2114 GCA_963609975.1 bacterium
TGGGATCTCAGGGACAGGAAGGCATGGAAGAAGACTATGCCTGCGGATTGCCGCCATGCGCAGGAGTGTTCTACACCGCATGGAAATGCGATACGGCAGCTCAGGCAAAGGATATGTACATAGAGAAGAAACTGGGACCCGGTTCCGGTGAAAACTTCCATGTATCAGATACCACAGGCGATGCTTACATTGTTGAACATACAGCCTGCATGGACGAAGTGAGAACTGATGAGGATTTCGGAAGCGGGGACTATACGATAGCAACCAACGGCTTCCTTATTGATGAAATGTGGGATCATCTGTTTACAGGCGAGGAATTCTGGGATGACGATATGCCAAGATACTGGACAGAAGAAAAGATAATACAGGATGCTGACGGCAAAGCCACAATCGATACAATCAATAATGCTCTGGGCTGCAATTCATACTATATCAATCCTGACTGGATAACAGAAGTGTGGGAAAAAGGCAAGTGCATAGGATACATGGAAATGGAAAACGGTGTATGGGAAAAAGATGTATGGGATATCGAAGATTATACAGGTTTCTGGACACCTGAAAACAGAGAGCCGGGAACCAAGTGCGTGCAGAGAGCAATCATGGATCCGGGTAATATGAATATGTATGTAATGAATGGCTGCAGAGATACTAATATTTCGGTTCTGCCTGAGGGAACAGGCAACTTCTGGAGACTTAGTCTGGGCAGGGATTTCAAGGCTATGACACAGGGAGCGAAGCAGTATGCTCAGATACAGCTTTATCTCGGTGAAAGAGATGTTGACAATGCTATGGATAAAGGCAAAAATGTTGATAAGAGAGCTGATTATATCAAAACTGCAAAATCAGCACTGCTTCATGGAAATGCATACTCTGATCTTGCAGGCTGCACAAGTGACAAAAATGAACAGCTTATGTATATGGCAAAAGCTGCCACCGAATACGGCAAGGCTCAGTGCTATGCGCAAAAAGCTCAAAACAACCCTACAAAACTCATAAGAGAAGGGGCAGATTACGAAGTTTACTGAACACAAGACAAAGAATAAAAACATTTAGACATCTGATGCAGGGTATATTTACAGGTTTGAATATACCCTGTAAATCGTATATAATCTAAGGCAGATATGTTTTACGGAGAGAAAAGCCATGAGAAAGTCGGTGTTCAGAATAATAACAATCATAATAGCCTGCCTGTTTCTGATTGTGGGAGGCCTTGTTACAGCCAGCCTTGTCAACAGTAAGAATGTCGCAATTGCGCAGGCCGAAAAAAGCCTTGCATATATGAGCGAGAAATATGCGGGGCAGTTTAACAGCGGCTTTGAAAATGCACAACTCATAGTAGGAAATCTGACCGCGGTTATCCAAAAAGAATTTGTTGTTAAAGAATATGCAAATAACAGAAAAGCCTTTGAAGCAGAGAAAAAAACAACGGACAGTTTTGTAAGGGATATGATAGGCGATGCGGTATATCCTATGGGCCTGTATATTACCTTCAATCCGGAAGCGTCAAAAGGAGAGGATGAAATCTGGTATGTCAAAAAAGAAAACGGTGATATCAGATTTATTGACAGCACAGAGGTGAGCAGCGGCTGGCTTGTGGAGGAGGACTCAACCACAGAATACTATTTCAGGACAATACGGGAAGGCCCTTACTGGTCAGATGTTGAATACGATCCGGGAATGGACGGAGAAACCATAACATATACAGAGGCGGCCTATGACAGAAACGGCGACCTGATAGGTGTTGCGGGAGCAGATATTATTGTGGACGATCTGTTTGAATCCTTAGGAAAAATCGAAAAAGAAATCAAAGGAAGCGCTGTACTTGCAGACAAAAAAGGCAATATCATTGCAGGCAGAGAGAATGCCCGGATAAACAGCGAGGATTTTGTGCAGGGAAGATCTGAGATAGGTGATAAATGGGAGCTTGTGCTGACCCAGCCAGTTGATGTGGCTATAGAGCCAATACTCAAAACAGAGGCGACCGTAATACTTCTGGGAATACTTATACTTACAGCTGTAATTTTCCTTGTTATATACTTCTCAAGAAAAAAAGTAGAGCCTATGATAAATGAGGCGGAGCTCAAAGACGCGCTTCTTATCAATCAGGCAAGACA
>CAVDMD010000211.1:0-2077 GCA_963609975.1 bacterium
ATTGTGGTATAATGTGTTTGACAGCGACTGGTCAAAAGAACAGAGCTGATTAAACACACATACCTTTTGAGGTTATCATTATGGTATAATTATTTCTCGGTTAATGTTTCTTTCCATTTATATGGATATCCGGTTCCCATCATCTTATCTATGAATGCTTCAGGATCTATCTGATCTGCAAAGATTAGGCCCTTTGGCAGATCCATTTCCTCAAGCAGCATTGTACCTGTTGCCAGAGGCAGAGAAACATATACCAGAGCTGTTCCATATAATTTCTTTAATTCTGGTCCCGGAGCATTCATTTTTGGACAATTTGCTGTCCATACAACTTTCTTGCCGTCTTTTTCTCCTGCAACTTCAACAACCAGTTCTATAAACGCTGTCTTATCCGCATACTCAAGCTGTTCATCTGTCGCTCCGAACACATTGTTCTGTGGAGGCGGTACCATTGCCGTAACAACATCTATCGGTGCTACTTCAACATCTCCTACTTTTATCTTGTCCTGTGAGCACAGTCCAAGTGCATAGAACATTGCAGGCTGATACATCATATAGTATTTGAAATCTATGTCTTTAACACCTTCAAATGTTGCAGGCATACTGTATATCTCTTCGTGTGAATGATGAGTTACAGGCAGTGTTCCTACAGGTTCAGGGAAGTCCCACATTTCAAGTCCGCCAAACGGTGGGTATTTAACATATTTTCCGTCTTCAAGAGCATATGTAGGTGAAGCGCAGTCTACCAGTGCCTGCTTTGGTGACCAGCCCGGATTCCAAGGTCTTAATACCCAGTCAAATTCGTGTTCTCCCGGAAGATGTGTCGCCTTACCTATTCTCATTTTGATGCTGTCAACTCTGTCAAGTCTGTTTGCAAATCTTCTTGCGAGGACATTTGTCCAGCCCGGTGCAAAGCCGCATCCGAACAGCGCAGTAAGTCCTGCTTCCTTGAATTCTTTTGCAAACGGCATATTCTCAATTGCAACGCCCTCTACGAACTTATCCCAAAACGGTGCATCAAAGGCTGTGTTGATATAGTTTGCTTTTGCCTTCAGCGCACCTTCCATTACATACGGAACCATCCAAGGCATTACCATATCAACAACCACATCAACACCTTCAGCAGCTCTTGCAACATCATCAGGATCTGTAGCATTTACTGAGCCTGTTTTAATCTTGCTGCTTCCAATATGATCAGCAATTTTTTTAGCAGTTTCCTCTTTGAGATCCACAAGTCTTATCTCCTCAACCATATCCTGTCTGGCAAGAATTGATGCGCACGAACCGCCCTGTCCACCGGCGCCCACTATTAATACTTTCATAAATGTCCTCCTTAATATATTATCAATTTAATCTGTTAACTGCTAATATATTAAGCAAGTTCTGTGCCAATTGTGTTCTGTGCGCAGAAATGGCTATTTTTCAAGGTTTCAGCGGTTGCTTTATATGCTCTTTATTATTTTTACTGCGTCATCTGTTTCATTTACAAAACAGCTCTCTGTTTATTGATATTTTCTATGTAATTTATCTTAGTTTTGTTTCATTTTTGAAATATCGCTATGTTTCGTTTTTGAAACTCCTACTAAAGTTCTTTTAATAATTGTTTTACCGATATACGCAAATCTTCTCTACAGGTTTTTAAAACCTCCTCAAATGGTCTGTTTTTCTTATTTACCTCTTCAACCCTATAGATATTATATTTTTTCAGATACGTGTCAAGCCCTTTTTCAACACTTCCTGCAATCAAAATAACACGAGCTTCAGAGTTTTCTGTGTGTGCCAGAATTCCCGATATGACCTTTCCGCCGAAGCTCTGACTGTCAAGTTTGCCTTCGCCAGTGAAAATATATTCACAGTCTTTTATTTTATCATCAAAAGCGATCATATCAAGCATCACTTCTATTCCTGACATAAGCTTTCCTGAAAGAAACGCATAAGCACCGGCACCCATAGCCCCAGCTGCGCCTCCTCCGGCAAGGCCTGCCACATCAATTTTCATTTCATTATAAACAGTATGTGCAAACTTTTTAAGGTTTTCATCTAACATTATAACTGCATCGTAATCTGCACCCTTCTGAGG
>CAVDMD010000212.1:0-2030 GCA_963609975.1 bacterium
CTTTAATAGCGGGCAACTGGAAAATGTACAAGACAACCGCAGAAGCCACAGAATTTGCAAAAAAATTCGCGGAGCTTTACAGGGCTGATGAGACAGATGTGAAAGCGGCAATCTGCGCTCCGTTCACACAGCTTGCCGCCCTCAAAACTGCTTTTGAAGGCACAGGAGTGCTGCTTGGCGCACAGAATGTGCACTTTGCGGACGAGGGAGCATATACCGGAGAAATCTCGGTAAAACAGCTTGAGGAGATCGGCGTTGACTTCTGTATAGTCGGACATTCCGAAAGAAGACAGTATTTTGCCGAAACAAACGAAACAGTAAACAAAAAACTGCATAAGCTATTTGAAACAGACATCACCCCCATCATGTGTGTGGGCGAGGGTCTTGACGAAAGAGAAGCAGGACAGGAGCAGGCAATAGTAAGAGCGCAGATAATCGAAGGTCTTGCAGGACTTGAGCCCGAGCAGGTTTCAGAGCTTGTCATAGCCTATGAGCCGATATGGGCAATAGGCACAGGCAAAACAGCAACACCCGGGCAGGCAGACGAAATGTGCGGCTTTATCAGAGAAGTCATCTCGGAGGTGTATGATGATGATACAGCCTGCAGCGTTGTAATTCAGTACGGCGGCAGCGTCAAGCCTGCCAATGCGGCTGAGATAATGAACATGGCGGAAATCGACGGAGCACTTGTAGGCGGAGCAAGCCTTGTGCCTGAGGACTTTATCCGGATTGTTGATTTCTGATTAAAAATGATTTTTGGAGGACAGATTAATGGCATTTATAGAAGATGTAATTGCAAGAGAGGTTTTAGACAGCAGAGGTAATCCTACGGTGGAGGTGGAGGTATATCTTGAGGACGGCACCATGGGCAGAGCCATAGTACCGTCAGGAGCCTCGACAGGTGTTCACGAGGCTGTTGAGCTCAGAGACGGCGATAAACACAGATATCTTGGCAAGGGTACGCTCAAGGCTGTAGAGAATGTAAACGATATAATTGCCGATGAGGTAATCGGCCGGGATGTGTTTGATCAGACAGGACTTGATAACTTCCTCATAGAGCTTGACGGCACTCCAAACAAGGGCAGGCTCGGAGCAAACGCAGTGCTTGGCGTGTCGATGGCTGCTGCAAGAGCTGCGGCAGAATCTCTGGGACTTCCGCTGTTTCAGTATCTTGGAGGAATCAACGGCAAGGTGCTGCCTACACCTATGATGAATATATTAAACGGCGGTTCGCACGCCGACAACACAGTTGACATACAGGAGTTTATGATAATGCCTGCGGGAGCGCCTACATTCAGAGAAGCGCTCAGAATGGGCGCAGAGGTGTTCCACAACCTCAAAAAGGTATTAAAGGCAAAGGGTCTTAATACGGCAGTTGGCGATGAGGGCGGATTTGCACCTGATCTTGCAACAAACGAGGAGGCCATACAGGTAATCATAGAGGCAATCGAAAAAGCCGGCTACAGACCGGGAGAGGATGTGCTGATAGCCCTTGATGCTGCGGCTTCGGAGTTCTTTGATACAGATAAAAACATCTACAACCTCACAGGAGAGGGAGTTTCAAGAACAGCAGAGGAGATGGTGGCATACTATGAAATGCTCTGCGACAGATACCCTGTAATCTCAATAGAGGACGGACTTGCAGAGGACGACTGGGAAGGCTGGAAGCTGCTTACCGAAAAACTCGGCGGCAGAATTCAGCTTGTTGGAGACGACCTGTTTGTAACAAATACGGCAAGACTTGAAGAAGGCATCAGCAAAGGCGTTGCAAACTCAATACTTATCAAGGTAAACCAGATAGGAACGCTTACAGAGACCTTCGATGCGATAGAGATGGCCAAAAAAGCAGGCTATACCGCAGTGGTGTCACACAGATCGGGAGAAACCGAGGATACAACCATAGCTGATATAGTTGTGGGACTCAATGCGGGACAGATCAAAACAGGCTCTCTTTCGAGGACAGACAGAATTGCCAAGTACAATCAGCTGCTGAGAATCGAGGAGCTTTTGGGCGCCTCGGCACAGTATGC
>CAVDMD010000213.1:0-2010 GCA_963609975.1 bacterium
TAAAGCAATACAAAAGAGTAGTTCTTTGTATTTTTTTGTGATATACTTTACAAGCTGGTGTATAAATTACAAGATTGGAGAACTAAAAATTGGACTGGAACTCAATACTTTTACTTATGCTGTATCTTTCTATGGCTGCCATTGGTTATGCAATCGGCGCAAGGCGCAGGAAAAAGGATGCTCCGTTAAAGAGCCTCTCTAAGATACAGTCAGTTGCAATTATCGTACTTGTTTTTGCAATGGGCTGCAGGATAGGTATGAACAAAGATGTAATCAGATCTCTTGACACCATAGGAATTACCGCATTCATATTTACAATACTTGTTATGGCGGGTAGTGTATTTGCTGTTTTTGCTGTAAGAAAGCTTATGGGGATAAACAGGAAAGGACTTAAATCAGATGACTAAAAACATATTGATATCGGTTGCGGCCGGTATGACTTTCAGCTATTTTTTTATACCTGCCAGTATAAATATAAATGAAATTTCAATAGACACAGCCTCACTTCTGGGCAATATAATTGTAGCAGGTCTCTGCCTGCTTCTGCTGTTTGTGGGTATAGACATAGGATATGAGGGAACAGTAATAAAGAATCTCAAAAAAGTAGGAGCAAGAGTGCTGGTATTTCCTTTTGCATCAATAGCGGGAAGTCTTGCAATGGCTCTTATTGCCTCATTCATACTTCCGATGAGCTGGAATGAATCTCTTGCCGTAGGCGCAGGGCTTGGCTGGTACACGCTGGCGCCGGCAATCATAATGAACCATTCTCCGTTTGTCGGGACTATATCGTTTATACATAACATCATGCGTGAGCTTTTTGGCATTATCCTGATGCCTCTTGTGGCAAAAAAACTGGGCTATCTTGAAGCTATGTCGCTTCCCGGCTCAGCGTCAATGGACGTCTGCCTGCCTATAGTTGAAAAATTTACAAGCGGGGACATTGTTGTATACTCATTTATTACAGGAGCTGTTATGAGTATGGCCGTACCTGTATTAGTACCTATATTCATAGCCGTTTAAGTTTAGGAGGTGTTTTTTTGATAACCGTTTCTGATTTGCTTTTACATCCTCTGTTTTCGGAATTCGAACTGATTTCTGACGATACCGGTCTTTCCAACGTTGTATCTGGTACAGGAATATTCGAATGGGAAACTCCCGAAATCATAAATGAGACATTTGACCCCGGTGAATTTGTAATAACCGCTCTTACCAATATGCAGGAACATCCGGAAGCATCTATTGCAGGAATTACTGCGCTCATAGAAAAAGGAGTTGCTTCCATTGCAGTAAAGAAGATACACACAAATATGCTCGATAAGGACATCATAGAATATGCAAACAGTCATCATATTGCTGTATTCACTTTCTCGGGCACTTTCTTTGACGATATAATTTTTACTGTCAAAAGCCTGCTTGCAACGGAAGATTTAAACGAGCTGCTCAGAGATAAGGTCAAAGCGCTTCTTAATGAAACAGACCCTGAAATACAGCAGCAGATGACCAGGCAGCTTAATCCGTCATTTGCAGACAACTGTGTCTGCTGCTGCTGTATTCCTAAAGCAAAAAAATCAGCAGCGACTTTAGAGAAATTCTGGCTGTCACATACTAAATACTACAAGGAGCAGCCTCAAGTCCGGGTTATCAGATGCAGCAACTGCATACTTGTTATCTACACCTCATCAAAAGCCGATGCTGATTTAAGCGGCGCTCTTTCGGATTTCCTGTCTGAAATATCTCTTATGCCTGAAAGTTTCAGAGCAGGACTAAGCGAGACTCTGCCTGTAAAAAATCTTCCGACTTTGATTGAGGAGTCTGTTCAGGCGGCTTACAGCTCTGTAATCTGCAACGAGGATATAACCACTTTCTCCGAAATAGGGATTATGCAGATAATAATACCTAATATGCACACCAAATGGGTTTCCAATTTCTATAAGACAATAAACAAAAAACTCACTGTATATGACAAAAAGCACAATACAATTCTGCACGAAACTTTAATAACCTATATAT